>JBEQBH010000179.1:0-3502 GCA_041639955.1 Halobacteriales archaeon
TCGACGCTGTGGGGCGTGACGACAATGTCGATATCGTCCTCGTCTACGAGATATTCGAGCACTCGCTGGGGTATCCCGTCGAGGAGCTCGAACAGCTCATGGCCGACATCGACAAACCCGTCGTCTTCACCGTCGCCGGACCGGACGCGGCCCTGTCCGACGACCGGGAGCGGATGGAAGACCTCGGCGTCGCGACGTTTGACAGCCCCGAACGCGGGGCGTACGCCGCGTCCGTTCTCGCCGAAACGTCGCGGTAAGTTCCGACCCGGCACGTCTCGACTTCGGTTCTTCGTACCGACTTCGGTCTCGCTTCCGATTTTCCCGCACTCTCGCCGGATTGTGAAGCCAACTATCAGAAAAGTTTAGGTAGTATCAGTCACGACAGCATGTATGGTTCGAGCAAGCAACCTGACAGAAGCGGCTGCCGAAGCCGAAGACCTTCCGGACCCGCGAGACATCGTCGGCGAAAACGAGGAGATACCCGTCGGCGAGATATTCGATGAGGCGTTCATGCAGGCAAACACTGACTTCGAGACCTTCGACGAGATGGTCGCGGCCAGTCCGTCGGAGGCGGAGTCGGCCGAGAGTCTCGAACTGGTGCCTGACGGCAGCTGGGACAGCTTCGTCGAGGAGACGACGGCGTTCGCAGACGAAGAGGAGATGGTGTTTGCCGCCCGCGACCACTGGGTCGAGACACAGCTCGGGCTGTAAGGACGCTCCGGTGTCGCTCGCGCCCGTCGAACAGCGACGCCGATATCCGCCCATAGAGCGTTTTAGCGCCGTCAATTCCCGTCCTAACCACAATAATTATGGAGGTCCTGTTGCAAGGGACGTGTGAACACGATGAGTACCACTGATACAGAGCAACCAGTGTTGATTGCTGGTGCGGGGCCGGTCGGGATGACGACGGCGCTCGCGCTACAGGCACGCGGTGTGCCCGTGACGATTCTCGAAGCGGAGTCCGAAGACCGGGACCGGTCCGGTAGCCGAGCCATCTACGTCCACGGCACCACCCTTCACACACTCGAACGGGTCCATCCGGGCCTCGGTGAGGACCTCGTCGAGGAGGGGCTCGTGTGGCCGACCCGGCGGACCTGCTGGCGGGGCAAGGAAGTGTTCAAGCGGACGTACGACAACCCCGGCGGCGACGGGAAGTTCCCGCACTTCACCAGCGTTCCCCAGGTCCGCACCGAGGAGTTCATGCACGAGGCGCTCGACGAGGCCGGCATCGAAATCCACTGGGACTGCGCTGTCGAGTCAGTCGAGTCCAGCGCGGACGGTGTTCACGTCGAGACATCCGACGGCCGTGAGTGGGAAACGCCCTATCTCGTCGGCGCCGACGGCGGCGGTTCGACCGTCCGAAAGGAGATCGGTGCCGAGTTCGAGGGCGACCAGTCGGAGAACTCGTTCATCATCGCCGACGTCGAGGAACTGGAAGACGAGGACAAGCAGTGGCCCCTCGAACGGCTGTTCCACTACGACGCCCCGGAGGTCGGTGGCCGAAACGTGATGCTCGTGCCGTTCACCGGCGGCTGGCGTCTCGACATCCAGTGCCTCGAAGACGACGACCCGGAGGAGCTGGTCACCGACGAGAAGATGCGCGAGTTCGTCGCCGCGGTGATGGGCGAGGAGTACGTCGACGGCCTCCACTGGGTGTCCAGTTACAAGTTCCTGCAGGTCATGGCCGATACGTTCATCGACGACCACCGGCGCGTGCTCCTGGCCGGCGAAGCCGCACACCTGCTGGCGCCGTTCGGCGCTCGTGGGATGAACTCCGGCGTCGCCGACGCCGACGAGGCCGCGTCCGCGGTCGCCACGGCCTACTACTCCCAGAACGACGCTGTCGCCCGCGACGAGGTCGAACTGTACGCGGCCCGGCGGGAGAAGGCCGCCGAGTACAACCTGAACGCGGCCGGACAGGCCCTGGAGTATCTCCAGGGGGAGAACCCGGCAACGGTGCTCCGCAAGGAGGCCGCAGCGTCCATGGCCGACTACTTCGAACCGGCCGGCGAGTACCTCGACGACGCGCCGTACGGCCCCCACGACGCCCCACCCATCGTCTCGACCGGGAACTACTGACCGGGGTCGCCGTTCACCCGTTTCAACCGGCGTGCGAGCGGTACCGATAAACCCACCCTTCTCCGCACGAACCGGTAACGTCGGGGAATCGGAGCGTTTCACCGAGCCGTAGCCGCGCGTCGATACGTTCCGGACACCGTTCTCGACTCCCCCAAAGCGCCGGGCGCACGGGACGACTGGTCGCCCCTGACTCCGCTCAACACGCTGGCTGCGCACCCGTCATTCCCGTGAACAGTCACAGCCGCCTTCCAGATACGTATCGACCGAATACTGGGTCCCACAGTCCTGGCAGAGTACGTTCATGTCGACGAACACCTCGAAATCCGAAGATGATATTCGGTCGGTCGAAATCAGCTTCTCGATCCGGTCCGTTGCCACGGACTGTGAACGGGTCAGGAGCCGGTCTATCATCTGCCTGTCCTTGTCGAGTTTCTCCTCGTCCGATATTTCCTCGTACTCGGCGTCCTGGTACTCCCTGAGATACGTCCGCAGTGTCGGGTGTGAGACGAACTCCTGTTTGAGTTGCGCCGGATCGATACCATGCTCCGACAGTTCGTTCTCGGTGTCCGTCCGCACACCGCTGCTGATACTATCGCTCGTCAGATGCCGATAAATCCTGTCGGTATCGTTGTTTATCACACTCATCCCCGCCACCTCCATCTTGACTTCGAGCAGTTCCTTGTTGAAATACGCCGCCAGGTCTCGCAGGCTCATCCGTTCGACCCCCTCGCCGGTCCAGTACGCCTTCAGCTCGCCGCCGAGGCCGTCTAGGTCGTACGTCTCTATCAACTCCGCCACCTTGTTCGATGGCTTCCCGTCAGTAGATGTAGTCATGTAGTCGCGCTCAGATGTCCCGTATTCGGGTGTACTCGCTGTCCAGCGCCTGTGCGTCTTCCTCCAACAGCGCCACGACCAGATACTCGACGTACTCCGAGAAGTAGTCGACCAGCGCCGCGATACGGTTTGAGTCAATCGCTTCGAGGGAGTCCAGTAGCATGAACGGCACCGTCTCGTGTAAGTCGTGGACTAGATACCCCGACAGGGCGAATATCAGGCCGGTTACCTCCCGCTCGCTCTCACTGAGGTGGTCAACCGTGTCCTCGTAGCCTGTGCCGTTATCGGTGGTGCGGACGATATGCAGGTCGAACCGAGTCCGGTCGACTTTACGACGGCCCTCCCGCACCGTCTGTTCCCGTCTCTCAATCCATATCCGGTCGATATTGTCATAATCCAGTATATCTAGAATAGCGTCCATATGTTCGTTGATCGAGTCCACGGCTTCCGTCTCGAACTGTTCTATCTTCGTCCGCAAGTCCCTCAGTTCGTTCGCCACTTCATCCCGCTCTCGCTCTAGCGGTTCGAGTTTCCCTACCGACTGTTCGATCGCTTCGGTACGCTGTTCGATATCCGCCCGCTGGGACTC
>JBEQBH010000180.1:0-3499 GCA_041639955.1 Halobacteriales archaeon
CCTCGCAGGGGACCTGCACGTCCGAGAGGAAGTTCATGTCTATCGTGACCGTCCCCTGGCCGCCACAGGCCTCACATCGGCCGCCCTTGACGTTGAAGGAGAAACGACCCTTCTCGTAGCCCCGCTGTTTGGCGAGGTTCGTCTCCGCGAACAGCTCGCGGACGTGGTCGAAGACGTTGGTGTAGGTCGCCGGGTTCGAACGGGGCGTCCGGCCGATAGGCGACTGGTCGATGAGCCGCACCGTCTCGATGTTCTCTATCCCGTCGATGTCGTCGTGCTCGCCGGGGTTGACGTCGGTGTCGTTCATCCGGCGGACCAGGCCCTTATAGAGGATATCGTGCATCAGCGTGGACTTGCCCGAGCCCGACACGCCCGTGATAGCGGTGAAGGTCCCGAGCGGGAACTCCACGTCCAGGTCACGGAGGTTGTGCTGGCGGGCGCCCCGGACCGTGAGGGCGTCGCCGTCGCCCTCGCGGCGCGTCTCCGGGACCGGAATCGTCCGCTCGCCCGAGAGGTACTTGCCGGTCACCGACTCGTCGGTCGCCACCAGCTCCTCCTGTGGGCCGTTGACCACGACTTCGCCGCCCCGCTTGCCGGGGCCCGGTCCCATGTCGATGACCGTGTCGGCACGGCGCATCGTCTCGGTGTCGTGTTCGACGACGATGAGCGTGTTCCCGAGGTCACGGAGCTCCTCTAAGGTGTTCAGCAGCTTGTCGTTGTCCCGCTGGTGCAGGCCGATGGAGGGCTCGTCAAGCACGTACAGCACGCCGACCAGCCCCGACCCGATCTGGGTCGCGAGCCGGATACGCTGGCTCTCTCCGCCCGACAGCGTGGCGGCCTCGCGGTCCAGCGTGAGGTATTCGAGGCCGACCTCCTCCATGAACCCGAGGCGGGCGCGTATCTCCTTGAGAATCTCCTCGGCGATTTTCCTATCGCGGGCCGAGAGATTCGCCTCCAGCCCCTCGAAGTGGGCCAGCGCGTCGCCGATGGAGAGTTCGTTGACCTCGGTTATCGAGGTGCCGTCGACCAGCACGGCGCGGGACTCGGCTTTCAGCCGGGTCCCCTCGCAGGTCGGACACGTCGTCGTCGCCATGAACTCCTCGATGTGCTCGCGGGCGCGGTCCGAATCCGTCTCGACGTGGCGGCGCTCCAGGTTGGGGATGACACCCTCGAAGCGCTCGGTCTTCTCTCGGGTGCCGTTCTTGGTGCGCCACTCGAAGTGGACCACGTCGTCGGTGCCGTAGAGGAACTGGCGCCGAATCGACTCGTCGAGCTCCTCGAAGGGGGTCGACAGCGAGACGCCGAAGTGTTCGGCGACGTTGTCCAGCTGGCGGGAGTAGTAGGTCCGGTCGTAGCTCCAGGGCTCGAAGACGTGTTTCAGCGGCTTGCTCGTGTCCCGAATCACGAGCTCCTCGCTGACCTCCTTGGTCTCGCCCAGCCCCTCGCAGTCCGGACAGGCGCCGTGGGGCGAGTTAAACGAGAAGGAGCGGGTCTCGACCTCGGAGATGTCGATGCCGCAGTGGGTACAGGCCAGGTCCTCGGAGAGTTCGACGACCAGGCGGTCCGCCGTCGATTCGTCCGTCTCCGCGAGGTCCCCGGTCGCGCGGGCGGTCGCCCCGCCCAGGGCGTCTGCCGCCCCCTCCGGCGGGTCCGGCAGCACGACTTTCAGCGTCCCGTCGGCCTCGCCGAGCGCGGTCTCGACTGAGTCGTTGATACGGGAGCGCGCGTCGGTCGATATCTTCACCCGGTCGACCACCACGTCGATGGTGTGGTCGTAGTTCTCGTCCAGTTCCGGCCGGTCCATCGTGAGGTCGTACTCCTCGCCGTCGACCTCCACGCGGGAGTACCCCTCGCCGACGAGGTCGTCAAAGAGGTCCTCGAAGGCGCCCTTCTGGTCCCGGACGACCGGGGCACAGAGCTTCGCGCGGGTGCCCTCCGGTAGCTCCAGCAACCGCGTGACCATGTTCTGGGCCGACTGCTCGCCGACCTCGCGGCCACACTCCGGGCAGTGGGGCACGCCGACGCGGGCGTACAGCAAGCGGAGGTAGTCGTGTAGCTCCGTCACTGTGCCGACGGTCGAGCGGGGGTTGTTCGCGGCGTTTTTCTGGTCGATAGAAATCGCGGGCGAGAGCCCCTCGACGTTCTCGACCTGTGGTTTGTCCATCTGGCCCAGGAAGTTCCGGGCGTAGGCCGACAGCGACTCGATGTAGCGCCGTTGCCCCTCCGCGTATATCGTCTCGAAGGCGAGCGACGACTTGCCCGACCCCGACAGCCCCGTGACGACGGTGAGTTCCTCCCGGGGAATCTCCACGTCGACGTCCTTGAGGTTGTGTTCCTCTGCGCCGGTGACCTCGATGACGTCTTTGCTCATCTATGCCATCTTCAGGGAATGGAGGCGTGAAACCCTGTCGGTTGGCCACAGTCGGGGTTTTATATCGCCGCTGTTCGTGTGGAAACTTTCAAGTCGTTTTCCGAACGATAGCCGCACATGAGCTCACAGGGGTCATACGACATACAGGGCATCGCGCTCACGGACGACAGCTACGTCGTCGAACAGAGCCTCGTCCGGAACAAGTACAAGGCGATGGACAGGGCCGGTAACGTCGTCATCCGGGGGAAACAGAAGATGTTCAAGCTCAAAGAGGAGTTCCCCTTCGTCGACGCCGAGGGCAACGAGGTGTTCACGGTCAAGGCCGGGGGGATGCTCGACGTGGCCGGCAACTACGTCCTCTCCGACGCCCAGACCGGCGAGGAACTCGTCATACTCGACAACGACTACTCCATCTTTCAGGACACTTGGAAGATTCGCGACGCCCGCACCGAGGCCAAGATAGCGGAGATAAACTCCCAGGGCGCGCTCGTGACCGTCGCCCGCAACGTCGTCCCGTTCGGCGGCTGGATTCCCCACAAGTACGAGATAACCGACGTCGACGGGAGACACGTCGGCAACATCGACGGCCAGTTCTCGCTGAAGGACCGCTACGAGATAACTATCGACGACGCCAGCAACGTGCCCAAAGAGGCCATAATCGCCGCCGCGATGGTCATAGACGCCATCCAGGGGAACTGATACGGATTGCTGTAGCTGGTTAGCGGTGTTCGCCGACCACGCGTCGGCGATATCCGGAACGGACCTACAGTCATCCGTATGCCCCCACCGCAACTCTTCTTGTCGTCGCTCTCTACTGCCCGGTATGCTCCGTCGTACCCTCCTGAGGTCGCTCGCAACCGCGAGTGCCGGCGGGGCCGTCGGCACGGCTTCCGCCCACCCGCTCCCCACCGACGACGGGTCGACGCCGGCGAGTACGCCGACGGGGGGCGCCCCACTCGGGACGCTCGGCCTGCCGGGGGCCCGCGAACTGGTCACCGGCCCCGACGGACACACCGCCTACGTTGCGACCGGCGACGGCATCGCCGTCGTCGACCTCGTCTCGCCGGCGGCGCCCCGCCTCCTCGCGGAGCGGACCGACCTGCTCGCCGACAGCGACGACGGGCCGAT
>JBEQBH010000181.1:0-3478 GCA_041639955.1 Halobacteriales archaeon
CGACCGCGTCACTGTCTGTGGCGAGGTGACCGACGGCACCCTCAAAATGGAGAAGTTCGCGGTCCGGGAGCTGGTCCGGACCGAGCCGGCCACCCCGACCTGTCCGGACTGTGGCGCGACGATGTCCTCGGCCGGACGGGACCAGGGTTACCGCTGTCGTGACTGCTCGACCAGCGCCGACGGTAAGGTCGACCGTCCCGTAGAGCGCGCCCTCGAACCCGGCTGGTACGAGGTCCCGCCGGTGGCACGGCGCCACATCGCGAAACCGCTCGTTCGGGGCGGGTTCGATGGGACGACGCACCCCGAACGGTAGCCACGGCGACCGGACGGTAAGCCGACAAAACCGCTGCGGGCCCGGATTATGGATTGTATAACAATGTAGCTAGTGCCGGTAGAGAGCGTATGAGCAGCGAGTCGTCGCCGTCGAACGTTGAGACGCGACCACCACTTCCACAGGACGAATTCAGCGAGGCCCTGCTCACTAGCGAGCTGGAACCAACCGCGGACGGCGGGCAGCGTGCCCTGCTGTACCCCACCGACAAGCCGGACGTGGCGATGGCGACCCACTGGCTCGCGGTCCCGGAGGAGCTTCTGGTCGACCTCGACGACATTCGGTAACGCCTTCCGCCGCATAACCGACCGGTAACAATACCGTTTCTCGGCTACAGCCCGTCTATGGGCACTGAACACCAGGAAGCGACCGGCGGGACGCCCTCGCCTGACCCGGACGAAGGCGTCCTTCCGGCGGTCGTCAGAAGTCGCTCGGACGGGACGGAGCGGTACATCTGCTACGCCGTCGATGTCGACCCGGCCGAGGTCGACTCACAGTGGGTCTCGGTCAACGCCGACACGCCCGTGTCGCTGGTGTTGTGGCGCTAGTACGTGTCGATGTTCGTCCCGACAGAGCAGACGTACTCGCCGGTGGCGACCTGCGGTAGCCGCCGCGAGCGCCAGAAGATGCCGGCCGAGTCGGCCGTTATCTCCGATTTCGTCTCGCCGAACACGTCGGTCACCTCGAACAGCGTGTCGCCGCGGCTCACGCGGTCGCCCAGGTTCGGGTGGAAGTCCACGAGCCCGCCGACCGGCGAGCCGTACTGTTCGAAACCGGTCGCACGGGCCTGTGGCGAGGGCGTGTACCCGCCGGGCAGGAAGCCGTAGTACCGGAGTACGTTGAAGACGCCGTCGACGCCGGCCCGAATCGACTCCTCGTCCCAGCCGACACAGCCGCCGAGTTCGGGGTCGATGGTCGGGACCCCCTCGTCGGGTGCGGTCCGGGCCAGTTGGCCGTCGGGCCCTTTCTGGTCCAGGATGTACCCGCAGTCGAACACCTTCGCGAGTTCGAGACACTCCTCGTGGAGGCGGTGGCGGGAGCCACACCGAACCCGGACTTCCTCTATCATCCGGGAGGTAGAGCCCTGGTGGAGGTCCACGACGAGGTCGGAGCTGACGGCGGCCTCGTGTGTCGCCGCGGCGATGCGCTCGCTGGAGGTACCGGAGGCGTCGCCCGGGTAGGCCCGGTTCATCTTCGTGTCGTCGATAGGGTTGCGGTGTTCGGCGATCTGGAAGGCGTGGTAGTTGACGATGCCACAGACGAGAATCGTCCCCGAGAGTTCGGTCGGGTCCAGTTGCGGGATGACGCGCTGGATGACGCCGACGCCGTTCAGTTCGTCGCCGTCGCTTGCGGCCTGCATGTAGAGTGTCTTGCCGTCCTGTGACCCGTTGACGACTGCGACAGGTAGCCCGACGGGGCTGCCGTCCCGACTCTCGCCGACCTCCAGACGCCCGGTGTCTATCTCACCGGGAGCGGCACTCGCCGTACCGAGAGTTACCATTACGCACCCATTCGGGTTGTTCGACTTTACTGGTTCGGATTTCCCGTGGCGACCTCTTCCTGTGGCCCCGCCACGACACCGATGGGGTCTTTTTCCACCCCCGCCTACCGGTGGCTGTGTCAGAGCCAGAGCCGGAGAGTGGCGCCGCGGCGATGGTCGCCGCACTGAACGTCCCGCGGAACGCGAAATACGGCTTCAGCCTCGCCGCCGCCGTGACGGTGGGGATAGTCGCCTTCTTCGTTCTTCCCGGGACGGCGCGCCCGACGTACCTCTACGGGGCGCTCGCCTTTGTCCTGCTCGTCTCGCTCGGCGGTCTGCTTACGGCGCTTTTTACCGTCGTCTCGGCGGTCAGGCTCGCTCGCTCGTCCCCGTGAGCGTCTCGAGCCGTTCGCCGCCGGTGCGGGTCCCCTTCGCGAGCAGTACGTCGCCGGCCATCAGCGGCGTCTCGGGGCCGGGCGAGACGACCCACTCGCCGCCTTTGCGCCCGGTGCGGTCGCTCTCGCCGGCCGCTCGCCGGATAGCGATGATGCGCATTCCCGTCTCGGTTTTCACGGCGACGTCGCCGATGGTCCGGCCGGCCAGGTCGCTCTCCCCGGCCACCGTCGCCCGGGCGATTATCTCGTCGGACTCCCGTACGGCTTCGGCGACGACGGGATGGGTCGAGAGGCCCCGCAACACGCCCTCGCTGATTTCGAGGGCGGCGTCGGAGATGACCTCCGTCGAGCGGGCCAGATGGACGAGCCCGCGCAGGGAGACGGGGTCGTCCATGTCGGCGGCCGCCCGCAGCGTCCACGCCTCGAAGCGCGACTGCAGCGCGTCGACCTCGGCTTCGAGTTCGACTACCTCCTCGGCGACGGCCTCGCTGTCGAAGAGCACGGCGCCGTAGGCCAGGTCGACCGCGAGTTCGCCCATGTCTTTCATCAGGACGATAGAGTCGACCGCCCGTTCGAGGTCCTGGGTGTCGCCCTCCGGCGGGTCCGGGCGCTCGTACGGGTCGCCCGTGGCGTCCTGATACACCTCGCTGACGCCGTCCTCGGGGCCGCGAAGCAGGACCACGTCCTCGGCGTGTAGCTCCGTCTCCCGGGTCGGGTTGAGCAACCAGCTGCCCTGCCGGCGTATAGCCAGCGCCCGCACGCCCGTCTCGGTCTCGAGGTTCAGCGCGCCCAGCGTCTGGCCCGCGAGCGGCGAGTCGGCGGCGACGGTCGCACGCACCAGCGTCTCGACGGCCTCGGGCAGGGCCGCCCGCATCGTGTCCGGCAGGCCGATGTCCTCCAGCACGACTTTCGCGATGTCGCCGGCGGCGTCGCTTATCTTCTCGGCGGCCCCGACCATTCCCAGCACCGGCGCCAGCGACTCGGCGTCGTCCGGCGACCGGCAGGCCATCAGCAGACTCATGCGGGCACGGAGCTGGAGCACGTCCATCTTGGCTTCGAGCTCCAGTACCTCACTGGCCACGTCGTCGCTGCCCAGCAGTACGGCCGAGTACGAGAGGTCGATAAGCAGCTCGGCGGTGTCTTTCATCTCCGAGAGCACCGCCTTGACGCTCACCGGCTCGTACTCGACCGTGCCCGTAGACTCCATACCCCCCGATTTGCCACCGCCGGTGAAAAGCGTTCGCTCCGTGCTCTCTGCTCTCACACCATTAT
>JBEQBH010000182.1:0-3476 GCA_041639955.1 Halobacteriales archaeon
ACCGCTACGTCGGCGAGAGCGAGGAAGCGGTCAGGGAGCTGTTCGAACGGGCCCGACAGACGGCCCCGAGCATCATCTTCCTAGACGAGATAGACGCCATCGCGAGCCACCGCGGCGGGGGCAACGAGGTGACCGAGCGGGTCGTCTCACAGCTGCTCGCCGAGCTGGACGGCATCACCGAGAACCCCAACCTCGTCGTGCTGGCGGCGACCAATCGCCGGGACATGATAGACGACGCCCTGCTGCGGCCGGGACGGCTCGAACAGCACGTGGAGGTGCCAAACCCGGACGGCCCGGCCCGCGAGGCGATTCTGTCGGTCCACACCAGAGGGAAGCCACTGGCCGAGGACGTGTCGGTGTCGGAGCTGGCCGCGGAGCTGTCCGGGTACTCCGGCGCCGAGATAGAGGCCGTGGTCCGGGAGGCGTCGATGCTGGCCATCCGTGAGATGGCCGACGACCTCGGCCCCGCCGAGGCCAGCGAGCGGGCCGACGAGGTCCGCATCACCGGCGACCACTTCCGCCGGGCGCTGGAACGGGCCACAGAGCGGTGACGGGCGCCCGCCGGTGTCAGGACTACGTACTAGTGGCTAGGTGGGGGGAATCAGCGGCCGGTGAAACGGCGTCGCTGGCGAGGAGCGGTGAAAGGCTGTCCGGACAGCCTTTGGCGGACGAGCGACGCCGTGTGGCCGAGCAGCGAGACGGGCTAAGTTACCGGCATCGACGTGAAAAGCGCCTTGCCGGTGTTATTGAATTGGCGTCCACGGATATAAAAGGCGCGGTCAACGCCGGTCGGCGAGCGCCGGGAACTCCTCGCGCACGTCGGCCACCGTCTCGGGACTGATATCGGCCGTGACGACGGCGGGGTCGTCGTCCGAACTCGCGAGGGTCGTCCCCCAGGGGTCGTACACCGTCGAGCGGCCCAACAGCTCCGCGTCGTCGAACCGGCCGACGCCGTTGGCCGCGGCGACGTAACACTGGTTCTCGACGGCCCGCGCCCGGGGGAGCAACTTCCAGTGTTCGACGCGGGGGTAGGGCCAGGCGCTCGGGACCACGACCAGCGTCGCGCCCGCCTCGACGAGCCGGCGGTACAGCTCCGGGAACCGGAGGTCATAGCAGGTCGTGACGCCGACGGTAAAGCCCGCGAAGTCGACGGTCGGCAGCGACTCGCCGGCAACGAGCAGGTCGGACTCCGCCGAGTCGTAGCCAAAGAGGTGGTGCTTGCGGTACACCGCCTTCCGGGTCCCCTCGCGGTCGAGAAACACGGACGTGTTGGCCAGTCCCTCACTCGCCGGCACGTCGTGGCCGGCCGCCGCGCTCAGTTCGAGGTCCTCGACGAAACTCCCGGCGAGAATCCCCATATCGTGTTCGGCGGCGACGGACTGTAGCTCCGTCACCGTCTCCCCGTCCAGCCCCTCCGCGTTGCGCTGGTAGGCCTCGAACGCGAAGTAGCCGACTGTAAACAGCTCCGGGAGGACGACCAGTTCACAGCCCGCCTCGGCGGCTCGCTCGACCGCCTCGATGGCGCGTCGGCGGTTCGCCGCGACCGCGCCCGGCTCGACGGTTATCTGAGCGAGGCCAAGCTTCATGCTTCGGCTTCGAGGTACTCCGTGAGCGCCGCTTCGAGGTTCTGTAGCTCCTCGTCGAGGTTTCGTTTGAAGAAGCGCTCGACGCCGGGGAGTTTGCCGTCGACGACGAACCGGTTTGTCACCCTCGTCCGGCCGTCCTCGGTCGGTTCGAGCTCCTGTTCGCCCTGGACGCGCACCACCTTCGACCGGCCGACGAAACGGACGTACTCGGGTTCGCGTCGCTCGACGTCTTCGGTCTCGATGGCGATGGTCCGGTCGATGACGGGAATCGGGAGGCGCACGTGCCACGTCGCGCGGTCGGCGTCGTGGATGTCCCAGTCTTTCACGACGCTTATCGGCCGGGCGCGCTGGTCGGGGTCGCCGATGAACTCCCACACCGTCTCGGGGCTCGCCGCTACTGTCATCGTTCGTTCGACCCGGACAGTCATACCCCGAATCGGGAGCGCATCCGGATGAATCCACCGACTGGGCGCGGCTCAGCTCGTGGTGACGCGCCAGGTTGTCGACCGGGCCCGGCCCCACTTCTCTATCTCTACTTCGTCGGCTTCTTCGGCGAGACGGGGGAGCCGGGCGCCGACCTGCTTGGACGAGAGCCCGAGCTGAGAGGCGATGTTCTTCGCGCGGAAGTAGCTCTCCCCGCGCGAGACGCTCTCACGGAGGTACTCCAGAATACGGCGGTCCTCCTCGCTGAAATCCACCATACCCCAGATACGTGCCGAGCGTTATTAATGGTTGCTTTTACCACATCACTCGGCGTAGACGTGGAGCGCCACGAGCGCCAGCGAGGCGGCCACTATCGCCACCCCGAAGGCGATACCGCTGTTGGTCAACAGCCCCGCAGTGTCGAGCCCCTGCGCGTGGCGAACGGCGTAGTTGTAGCTGTTCACGGCGGTCACGCCCGCTCCCAGGACAGCGACGACGCCGAAGAGCGCGCCCAGGCCAACACCCATATCGGTTGCCGACTCGGTTGTCATACCCGTGCGTTCCGCCCTGGCACACTTAGTTCATTCGGGGCGGGCCACAGGACATATATCGGGTGACAGCCACGAGTGGCCAATGAGAGAACTCGGGCGGATACAGCAGGTCGCGTTCCTCGCCCTCGTCGTGGTGGGGAGTATCGGCGGCGCGTTCGCCGTCGGCGTCATCGGCACCCCGGCCGTCGAGAGCGTCGAGAACCGATTCACCGGTATCTCGGAGAACACGACGACCGTCGAGACGGGCCTCACGGTGTCGAACCCCAACCCCGTCGGGGTCTCGCTGGGCGGGACGACTATCAACTACACCGTCTCGATGAACGACGTAGCCATGGCCAGCGGCCAGAAGCAGGGCGTCAGTCTGGGACGCGGGAACACGACCCTGCAGTTCAGTACCGAGATGCGAAACGACAGGATTCCGCCCTGGTGGACCAGCCACGTCAGGAACGGCGAGCGGACACAGGTCAGCATCGACGCCGATATCACCGACTCGCTTGTCGGGGGTCGGTCCGTCTCGCTCACCCAGAACCGGACCGTCGAGACCGACATGTTGAGCGCGTTCAACTCCACGGAGACGCGCCCGGTCAACGCCGATAGGCCGTTCGTCTCCGACCCCGTATTGTACATCAACGAGACGCGCGGGGCCTGGGACCGGGAGGGCGTCACCCGCTCCGAGACGCCGATAGATATCGCGTTCGACGTTTACAATCCCAAGCCGGTGCCGTACGCGGTCAGCAAAATCGGCTACCGGACGTATATGAACGACATCCGTGTCGGGTCGGGCGAGACCGACAGCGGGAGGCTCATCATGCCGGACGAGCGCGAGACCATCGGTGTCCGGAACGTCATCCGGAACGAGCGTCTCGACGAGTGGTGGGTCACGCACCTCCAGCGCAACCAGAACACGACGATGTAC
>JBEQBH010000183.1:0-3475 GCA_041639955.1 Halobacteriales archaeon
CCAAGTTTCTCCGATGGCGTCGTCAGGTCCAGCAGGTCGTCCTGAATCTGGAACGCCCGGCCCACGTCGAGGCCGTGATTGTACAGCGCCGCGACGGTCTCGTCGTCGGCGCCGAGCAGGGTGGCCGGAATCGCCGCCGCCGCGCCGTACAGCACCGCGGTCTTGAGTTCGACCATCTCCAGGTACTCGTCGGGCGTGACCGCGTCGCGAGCCTCGAACTCGATGTCGAGTGACTGGCCCTCACAGATTCGGGTACAGGTCTCGGCCAGGCGCCTGTTCGCTGCCACGGTCCGGTCGTCGGCCGCGCCGGTCGCGAGAAGGAACTCGAATGCCTTCGAGTACAGCGTGTCGCCGGCCAGAATCGCCGTCGAGAGGTCGTACTCCTTGTGGACGGCCGGGACCCCGCGCCGGAGGTCGTCGTCGTCCATGATGTCGTCGTGGATGAGCGTGAAGGTCTGTATGACCTCGATGGCGACGGCAGCCGACAGCAGGTCGGCCTCCCCGCCGTCGAGCGTGGGGAACGACCGGTAGTCAGCACCCAGCGGTTCGACGTCGAGCAGCGACTCGCCGACCAGCAGGAGGACCGTCGGCCGGAGCCGCTTGCCGCCGGCGTCGAGCAGGTATCGAGTCGCCTCGTAGAGCCCCTCCGGTCGGGTGACCGGCAGCTCCTCCGGGAGCGCCTCGTTGACCCGCTCGCGACGGGCGAGGATGGCCGCTTCTACCTGCTGATGGCGTTCGGACATGTTATTCCGTGAGCTGAATCCTGTTGCCGTTACGGGTGATGTGCAGGTCGCGACCGACCTTGAGCCCGAAGTCCTCGGCGAGGTCGACGTAGGGCGCGAACCCTTTCAGGCTCTGGTGGGCCGGGATGACGTGCTGTGGCTGGAGCGCGTCGAGCATCTCGTAGTGGCCCTCGCTCCGGAGGTGACCCGAGACGTGGATGTCGTCGTAGATGCGGGCGCCCTGCATGCCCAGTAGCTTCTCGGACTGGTAGCGCTGGCCCTCGTTGGTCGGCTCCGGGATGACCCGGGCCGAGAACAGCACCTTGTCGCCGTCGTCCAGTTCGTAGGGCGTTTCGCCCCGGCCCATACGGGTGAGCATCGCGCGGGGCTCACCCTGATGGCCGGTGACGATGGGGAAGAAGTTCTCCTTGCCCTCGTTCATGATCCGCTTGAACGTGCGGTCGACCGACTTGCGGTGGCCGTACATCCCCAGGTCGTCGGGGAAGTCGACGAAGTCCAGTCGCTCGGCGGTGCCGGAGTACTTCTCCATCGAACGGCCCAGCAGCACCGGCTGGCGGCCGATGTCGTCGGCGAATTCGACGAGGCTCTTGACCCGGGCGATGTGTGAGGAGAACGTCGTGGCGACGATGCCGCCGTCGTAGTCCTCGATGCTCGTCATCACGTCCTTGAGGTGGCGACGCGCGACGGACTCGGAAGGTGTACGCCCCTTCTTGCCGGCGTTCGTACAGTCCTCGATGTAACAGAGGACGCCCTCGTCCTCGCGGCCGATCTCCCGGAACCGCTTCATGTCGATGGGGTCGCCGATGACCGGCGTGTGGTCCATCCGCTTGTCCAGCCCGTAGACGACCGCGCCCTCCGGGGTGTGGAGGACGGGGTTGATGGCGTCGATAATGGAGTGGGTGACGTTGACGAACTCGAGTTCGTTGCGTTCGCCGATCTGCATCGTCTCGCCGGCCTCCATCTTGACGAGGTCGTTCTGGACCCCGAACTTCTCCTCGCCCTTTATCTGCTGTTTGACGAGTTCGATGGTGAAAGGCGTCGCGACGACGGGGGCGTCGTAGCGGTGTGCGAGCTTCGAGATGGCGCCGATGTGGTCCAGGTGACCGTGTGTCGGCACGATTGCCTTCACGTCGCCTTCGAGTTCGGACATGACGCGGTCGTCCGGGATGGCGCCCATGTCGATGAGGTCCAGCGAGTGCATCCGCTCTGTCTCGACGTTGTCGTGAATCAGTACCTTCGAGAGGTTGAGGCCCATGTCGAAGATGACGACGTCGTCTCCCGCTCGGACGGCCGTCATCTGTCGGCCAACAGCCTCGTATCCGCCAATTGTTGCGATTTCGACTTCCATGGTTGTAGCTCCGAGTAGGAGCCGTCCGCGAGCGGCGGTCGGGGCTGGCAACGACGGTAACGGCTGAAACGGCGTTTGGACGGCGAGGCCGGCCGGGTGTCGCCCGTAGCCTCGATATCCGTAGTGGAAGGGACTCGCGTCCCGACGACTGTTCCCGTCGTCTGCCGGCCGCCGACCCATCGCGGGCGGCCGTACGCTCGGTTATCGATGGCTACAACGCGAGTTCATAAAACGATGTGGGTTCCGCGGCGACGCGTGTGTGGCCCGGAACCGCGAGGCGGCGTCGAACCGCTGGCGTTTCAGTTCGCCTGCGCTCGTCGTCGAGGCCGGACGAAATACCTCCGTTGAGTCGTGCGTCTCGGGGGCGGAGTTGGCACACAATTCAAACGTGGTGAGTCCTAACTCGTGCCAATGGCAGAAACGCCACCCGGACCGAAGGGCGAACCGCTGTTCGGGAGCAGTCGGACCTACGCCTCGGACCCGTTCAGATTCATCTCGGCGCTGGAAGACGCCTACGGCGACGTGGCCTATTTCGATATGGGCCCGATGGAGACGGTGATGCTGTGTGACCCGGCCGCGATAGAGCGGGTGCTGGTCTCTGAGGCCGACCGCTTCCGGAAACCCGACTTCCAGGGCGACGCGCTGGGGGACCTGCTGGGCGACGGCCTCCTGCTCTCGGAGGGCGACACCTGGGAGAAACAGCGCCAACTGGCCAACCCGGCGTTCTCGATGCGGCGGCTCGCGGGGATGGCCGACCGCATCACCGGCCACGCCGAGGACCGGTTGGCCGACTGGTCCGAGGGCGACGTGGTCAACGTAGAGCGGGCGATGACACGGACCACGCTCGATGTCATCCTCGACCTGATGATGGGCGTCGAGCTGAGCGAGGCCCGCGTCGAGGAGATAGAGGAACAGCTCATGCCGCTGGGCCAGCGCTTCGAGCCGGACCCGCTCCGGTTCGCCATGCCGGAGTGGATGCCCATGCCCGACGACGCCGAGTTCGACGCGGCCGTCGAGACCCTGGACGGGATTCTCGACGACATCATCGCGGTACGCGAGCAGACAGCCGGCAGCGGCGACGACGGCCCGATGGACTTTCTCTCGGTGCTCATCCGCGCCCGGGACGACGGCGTGGAGTCGCCCGAACAGCTCCGCGACGAGATGATGACGATGCTGCTTGCGGGCCACGACACCACTGCGCTGACACTCACCTACACGTGGTTCCTGCTCTCCGAGCACCCCGAGGTCCAACGCCGGGTCCACGAGGAGATAGACGAGGTCATCGGCGACGAGCGGCCCGGGATGGAACACGTCCGGGAACTGGACTACCTAGAGTGGGTCATCCAGGAGTCGATGCGGCTCTACCCGCCGGTGTATGTCATGT
>JBEQBH010000184.1:0-3468 GCA_041639955.1 Halobacteriales archaeon
GTCCGGACTGTGTTTCAGCCTCTCGGAGCCAGGTGACAGTGGACGGCTAGTGTCGCTGTTTACCGCTGCCCGTCGGTACCGGGCGGGGGCCGAATCAGGTCGCGCCCGAGACCAGCACGATAGCGGTGATGAACATCATGATAGCGATGCCCGAAAGCACGATAAACAGAAGCTCCTTCTGTGACATAGACACGCTTCGGGCCGGAAGTGAAAAAGGCTAATCGTCTCCCGCCCCAATCCGGGGTATGAGAGAGCAGGTGGCCGAGACGCCCGGCGAGAAAGTTGTCGTCCAGATGTACGTCATCATCGTCGCGTTGGCCGGCGTAATGGGCTTTGTCCTGGGGACGATTCGGCCCGCCGACCTCGAACCGGCACTGTTTGGCGTCGTCGCGCTCCCGCCGACCCCCTTCGGCGTGGCCCTGTACGGGATGGCGACGGTCGGCATCGGGCTGGGTGTCCTCTTGGGACTGGTCGTCTACGTCTCGCGCCGGACGGACGATACGGGCGGACGCCGGAACCCGGAGTAGCCACGTCGTGATGACGGTGGCCGGTCGGGCTGGCGCTCTCGCCGTAGTCGGCGGGTCCGGCGACATCTCGATTTCGGCCACGGGTCGCCCCGTTCCGGTTCGAGCTTCTGCCCGCTACTCCTGTAACCGCTCGGTCTGCTGGACGAGCGGGTGACAGGCGTAGTCGACAACCTCGATGTCTTCAATGTCTTCGAGGTCGGCTTCGGCGGCTGTCTCGGCCATTCCCAGTTCGACGGTCTCGTCGAGGACGATGATGTTTGCCTCCATCGCTGTGGTGTCGAGTCGCTCGGCGGCTTTCACCCGGTGGTGGCCGTCGGCCAGGTAGAGGTGACCGTCGTTGTCGATGACGACCAGCGGCTCGGCCAGGCCGCGTTCGAGCTCGTACACCCGTCCCTCCAGTTCGTCGGCGTACACTGTCGGCTGGGTCGGCGTGAGCGCAGCGAGGTCGACCACCCGCCGCTTCTCGTGGGTCGTGACGTCGTGGATGTTTGCCAGCGTCCGCGCCAGTTTCTCGACCTTGTCGGGCGTCGCTCGCTCTATCTGTGAGCGGATGACGTCGGCGTTGGAGATGATGCCTACGAGGTTCCCGGCGTCGTCGACGACCGGGAGCTTCTGTATGCCCGACCGCAGGATGACGCGGGCGGCGTCCTGTACTGCCATCTCCGGTGCGGCGACGATGATGTCCTCGGTCATCACGCGGAACATCGGCTCGTGGTCAGCCGCCAGCAGCAGGTCGCGAGCGCTGACGAACCCCTCGACGCGTCGCCCGTCGGTGACGGGGAAGCCGCTGAACTCGTCGCTCGTTGCGATGCGTTCGGCCACCTCGGCGACGGTGTCGTCGAGCGCAACCGTCGCGACATCCCGCGTCATGTACTCCCCGACCGTCGGTTGACCCGAATCTGGCATCACCGACCCTTGCCCAGCGAGCGGCAAAAAGACTCGGCTACGCGGTGTCGTGTTCGTCGAGCGGTGGCCGGCTCAGCTCGGGGTACTCGGCGGACGCGAACTCGGTCCGGCCGTTCAGCCGACCGAGTAGTCGATGCGAGCGGGAATCGACGGCCTCGAGGAACCGGTCGTTGACGACCGACCTGACGATGGTGTGGAGCGACTCCTCGCGGTCGTCGACGCTGTCGAGCACGCCCAGGGTTATCTGGGCACCGGCCATGTCGGCGTGGCCGCCGGCCGAGCCGATCTGGCCGAACGCGTCCCTGAGCGCTTCGCCGAGATCGATATCCGCACCGCGGGCCCGCGCGGAGACGTATATCGTCCCGTCTAAGACACCGTAGACCAGCGTCGCGTGGATGTCCTCGAGGTCGAGGAGCCGGTCGGCGGCCTGTGCCAGCGCGTCACGGTCCGAGAGCTCGCCGACACAGGAGAGCAACACGGACCCTTCCTCCTCGCGGTTGTCGATGGCACGACCGATGACTGCGAGGGTCTCGCCGCTGACGCTGGGGTCCTCGATACGCTGGAGCGCTTCCATGTCGGCCCGCTCGACGAGCTTCGCGGCGGCTTCGAAGTCCTCGGCCGACACCTCCCGGCGGAAGTCCTTCGTATCGACGCGAATGCCAAAGAGCAGCCCGGTGGCGATGGACTCGGACAGCTCGATTTCGAGCCGCTCGAAGTAGTCCACGAGCAGCGTGCTCGTCGCCCCGACGCCGCTTCGCAGGTCGACGTAGCGGGCCTCGACCGGCATCCGCGGCGGGTGGTGGTCGATGACGATGTCTATCGGGAGGTCCGCCGGGAGCTGGTCGTTGACTCCGGGGCGGGAGTGGTCGACCAGTGCGAACCCGTCGTACGGGTCGAGCGCCGTGTCGTCTTCAGCGTCCAGATTGACGAGGTCGTACTCCAGCAGGTTCACGAACGCGCGGTTCTCCTGATGGGAGATATCGCCGTAGTAACACAGGGACACCTCACAGCCGGCCCGCGTCGCGAGCTCGCCCAGCGCGACGGCGCTTGCGATTGCGTCCGGGTCGGGGTTGTCGTGTGTAACGACCGCGAGGTGGTCGTCGATGTCACGCAACACCTGCTGAAGCTTACGGGTGCGAGCCCCAGCCTCGCCAACGCTTCGCTGCAGCCGGTCAGTCAGCACGGCTTCGGGGTCTACTACCCGGTCGGCCACGCCGTCGATCCGGCTGCGCTGGTCGACTGTCGAATCGTATCCGGTGTAACAGAGCCGGAACGTGTCGGGAAACAGCTCGGCGACCGCCTCTGCGGCGGCGACGTTGGCGGCGGGGTCGTCACTGGCGACGACAACCGTCTCCGGGTCGACGTCCAGTTCGGCCATCGCCGCCCGGTCGAAGTCGTCCGTGACAGTGACGGAGACGCCGTTCTCACGGAGCGTCTCGGCGCGGTGCTCGTCGGCCGTCAGGACCCACAGCGCCTCGCGGTCGTCACTCACTGCATCGATTACGGCTCTTGCTGTCGACCCGGCGCCGATAACCAACCGAGACGGCATAGTTGCCCTCTGCTCCGGAGCGTCTAAAAACCCGCTACTTCAGCCGTTCCTGCAGGAAGGAGGGGTGGGCGGCCGTCACACCTTCGAGTTCGAGTATCTCGTTTTCGATGACGGAGGCCAGGGAGTTGCCGTCGGTCGCGCGCACCTCCGCCATCAGCATGTGGTCGCCACTGGAGGTGTACAGCGACTCGACGGCGTCGATATCGGAGAGCTTCCGGGTCGCCTCGACGTAGCGCTCGCTGGCGACGTCGATACCGACCATGGCGATGGACTGGCCCGACAGCTTCTTGGGGTCGACGTCGGCCGAGTAGCCGACGATGACGCCCTCCTCTTCCAGTTTCTCGATGTACTTGCGGACCGTCGGCTTCGAGACCTCGGCCCGGTCCGCTATCTCCGCGTACGATGCCTGTGCGTCCTCTTCCAAGACAGACAGTATGCGACGCTCCGTAGACTCGACACTCATGCAGGGATATTTATGATGGGTGA
>JBEQBH010000185.1:0-3467 GCA_041639955.1 Halobacteriales archaeon
ACGGGCTCGATACGAGCGTCTCGAACGTCGAGGTGACCGTCTCGGGCGACGGCATCACCGCGTTCGACGACCGCTCGGTGTTCGCGTCCCTGGAACAGGGTGGGACGGCGACCGCCGACTTCCGCTTCCGGCCCGAGCGCGCCGGGTTCAACGAACTGACGGCGACCGTCACCTACACGCTCCCCGGCGGCACCGAGCGGACGGTGACACAGAACCAGACGATAGAAACCGAGCCCGCCCGCCGCGGGGTCGTCCTCGAAACGTCGCGGTCGGGCAGCGGCACCGAACAGACCCTCACGGTGGATATCGTCAACCAGGGGAACACGCCGGCCGAGGATATCGTTATCACCGCCGTCTCGCCGAACGCGACTATCAGCCAGACGATTGTCGATTCGGTCCCCGCGCGCTCGACGAGACAGGTCCGGCTGAACGCGACGCTCTCCGAACCGCGCGCCGACGTGACCGTCACGGCCGACTACGAGAGCGCAACCGTCCAGCGCTCGGTCAACACGACCGCCTCGCTCCGGGCGACGCCCGGCAGTATCGAGTTGACCGGGCTCGACGTCAGCCGGGAGGACGGCTTGCTCCAGATCACGGGAAGCACCAGCAACGTCGGCACGACGACGGCACGGAGCGTCGTCGTCCGCGTCGTCCCGTCCGAAACCGTCGAACCCGCAGCCCCTAACAGGGACTTCTTCGTCGGGGAAGTGCCGGGAAGCGATTTCAGCTCGTTCGACCTGACAGCGCGGGCCACCGGTAACGTCTCCTCGATTCCGCTGGAAGTGAGCTACCTCGTCGACGGCGAGCGGACCACGAAGGCGTTCTCCGCGCCTGTCGATGCGGGGCTAGCGGGACAGGCAGACCAGCAGACCGGCGGCGGCGGTCCGGGCGCGGGCCTCTTTGCGGTCCTCGGGCTCGGTGTCGTGGCCGTACTCGCCGTTGCCGGGCTCCTCGTTCGTCGCTACCGGCGCGGCGACGACGACGTGGACATATGACCGTCATCGACGCCCGCGGGCTGGTCAAGCGCTACCGGACCGGCGGCCAGACCCTCGAAGCGCTGAAAGGAATCGACTTCTCGCTCGAACCCGGGGAGTTCGTCTCCATCATGGGGCCGAGCGGCAGCGGGAAGACGACCCTGCTGAACATCCTCGGCCTGCTCGCGACGCCGACGGAGGGGCGACTCCTGCTGGAGGGTCGCGACGTGACCGACCTGGACGACCGGAAGCGGACGCTGCTCAGGAAGCGGACCATCGGGTTCGTCTTCCAGCACTTCTACCTGCTGCCGACGCTGACCGCCGTCGAGAACGTCGAGGTCCCGCGGCTGTTCGACCGGGACCCGAACCGGACCGAACGCGCCGAAGACCTCCTGACGCGGGTCGGGCTCGGTGACCGGCTCGACCACCGGCCCGACCAGCTCTCGGGCGGGCAAAAACAGCGCGTCGCCATCGCTCGCTCGCTCATCAACGACCCGAAAATCGTCCTCGCGGACGAGCCGACGGGGAGCCTGGACCGCGAGACCGGCCGACAGATTCTCGACGAGTTCCGCCGCATCGCCGACGAGGAGGAGGTCGGTATCATCGCCGTCACTCACGACGAACTGGTCAACGAGTACGTCGACCGGACGGTCCACCTGGTCGACGGCGCGCTCGGCCGGGAGACGCTCGATGCTTGACACAGTCTACCGGCGGTTCCCGTCGGTGCTGATGGCCCGGCGGAACCTGACACGGACCAGGATACGCTCGCTGCTTGCCTCGCTTGGCATCGTCATCGGCGTCATCGCTATCGCCTCCCTGGGGATGTTCGGCGTCGCCCTGCAGTACTCCATCTCCGATAACCTCGGCGGACTGGGAAACCAGGTGACGGTCTCGCCCAACGGCGAAGCGGGCGTCCAGAACCTCACCGAGCGTGACGTGCGGGAGATACGACGGGCCGTCGGCCCGGCAGTGTCGGTTTCGCCGGAGAAACGGACCGTCAAGCCGGTCTCTTACGACCGCGGCGCCAACAGGACCGAGATAGTCTACGGCATCGAGGACCCGTCGTCGGTGTACAACGCCTCCAGCGGACGGATTCCCGACCCGTTCCAGAGCGGCGTCCTCATCGGCGAGACACTGGCGGAAGACCAGGACCTCCAGCCGGGCAACACCATCACAGTCAACGGCACGTCCATGCGAATCCGCGCGGTGCTTGCATCGGAGGGGTCGTTCTCACAGCTCAACCCCGCCAACCGCGTTTACCTCCCGGTGACGTCCTTCGAGCAGCGCGGCTATCAGCAGGTGTACGTCACCGCCGAGTCGGGAACGGCGGCCAACGAGTCGGCGATGGCGATTCGGGAGGCCCTCAACGGGCGCGAGCAACGCGTCACCGTTCAGGAACTGGGCTCCATTGTCGACCAGGTGAACGAGACCTTCCAGGTGATAAACACGGTCCTGGTGGGCATCGCCGCGATATCACTGTTCGTGGCGGGCATCTCCATCCTCAACGTCATGCTGATGTCGACAGTCGAGCGCCGCGAGGAAATCGGTGTCCTCCGCGCCGTGGGCTACCAGAAGCGGGACGTGCTCAAGGTGATGCTCATGGAGGCGACGCTACTGGGCGTTTTCGGCGGGGTCGTGGGCGTGGTGGTCAGCACGCTCGTCGGCCTCGCCATCAACCACTACACGGTCGGCGACGCGACGGCGCTGTTCCGGCTGGTGAACCTCTGGTATCTCGTCGCCGCGTTCGCCTTTGCCGTCATCGTCAGCGTCCTCAGCGGGCTGTATCCGGCCTGGAAGGCAGCGAGTGAAGAACCAGTCGAGGCCCTGCGAGGGTAGCGGGCCCCGAACCTCGGAGCGGTCAGCGAATCCGGCCTACGGCAACGCTTCGACGCCGGCTTCGAGCCACGGCTCGGTCCGGTCGACGGTGACGGCGTCGAACTGGGCCAGCCACGCCTCGTCGCCGCGCTCGAAGGCGTCCAGCGCGTCCCCGACGGTGTAGACGTGCTCGCCGTCGCTGCAGGGGAACACCGACTGAAGCCGTTTCTCGTCGTAGATAGCCAGCGAGACGACGGGGAAGACCACGACATCGTCGACCCGGTCCATCCCGACGTAGGTACGCGTGCGGCGTTCGAAGGCCGGCTCCAGCGACGACCCGTTGCGGTCGGCCCAGTCGTCGAACTCCTCGTAGGTCGCAAGCGCCCCCGAACGGGTGTCCTCGGCCATCGTCCGGATGCGCTGCCAGTCGCCGGCCACCATCGACTCGGTGAAGACACCGTTCGCCTCCAGCCGGTTGACCCGATTCAGCACCTGCTGTTGGGCGTCGAAGGTGCCGTACGTGTCACCGCGAAGATACAGTTCCGCTCGGAGGTGTGTCTCGTCGGTCATCGGTTATCTCGTCTGGAACATCTCCCGAGTACAACTAAACTCTTTCCCAGTGATAAGAGTTAGCAACCGAATAATTGCCGTCGAAGGATATTCGACTCAGTGCGATTT
>JBEQBH010000186.1:0-3465 GCA_041639955.1 Halobacteriales archaeon
CCGTCGGGCATCCGGCGCTTCTTCGAACTGGCCGAGGAGATGGACGACATCATCTCCCTGGGCGTCGGGGAGCCGGACTTCTCCGCGCCGTGGGCGGCCCGCGAGGCCGCCATCACCTCGCTGGAGCGGGGCCAGACCTCCTACACGGCCAACAAGGGGAAACGGGAGCTGCGCGAGCGCATCGCCCGCTTCGAGTCGGCCCAGCACGGCCTCGACTACGACCCCGACGAGGAGATGGTCGTCACCGCGGGCGCGAGCGAGGGACTCGACCTGGCCTTCCGTGCGCTGTTGAACCCCGGCGACAAGCTGGCCGTGGCCCAGCCCTGTTATGTCTCCTACGTCCCCGGGGCGACCTTCGCCGGCGTCGACGTGGTCGACGTCCCCACCCGCGTCGAGGACGAGTTCAAGCTCACTCGCGACGTGCTCGAAGCGTCCGGCGCGGCCGAGGCGGACGCGCTGGTGTACTGCTACCCCAACAACCCCACCGGAGCGACGATGACCGGCGACGAACTCCGAGAGGTCGCGGCGTTCTGTCGGGAGCACGACCTCGATGTCTTCGCCGACGAGATCTACGCCGATTTGACCTACGAGCACGACCACACCTCCATCGCGTCGCTGCCCGGGATGCGCGAGCGGACCGTCGTGTTCAACGGCTTCTCGAAGGCCTTCGCGATGACCGGCTTCCGTCTCGGCTACGCGATGGGGCCGGAGGAAGCCATCACCGCGATGAACCGCGTCCACCAGTACACGATGCTGTCGGCGCCGACGACCGCCCAATACGCGGCTATCGAGGCGCTCGACAGCTGTCTCGACGAGGTCGACGAGATGACGGCCCAGTACGACCGCCGGCGGAACTACGTCCTCTCGCGGTTCGAGGACATGGGCCTCTCCTGTTTCCCCGCCGCGGGGGCCTTCTATGCGTTCCCCGAGTGTCCGTGGGACGACGCCGACGAGTTCGCCGAGGCGCTCCTGCAGGAAGAGAAAGTCGCCGTCGTCCCGGGGTCCGCCTTCGGCGAGGGCGGCGACGGCCATCTCCGAATCTCCTATGCCACCGGTCTGGACGACCTCAAGACCGCGATGAACCGCCTCGAATCGTTTGTCTCGTAGACTGGTATCTATCTCGTAACCAAATCGACAGATTCCCTGTGCGTATCGAGCTGTCACCTGTTACATATGTGGCGAAAGTTTAACTAAGACTGCTGTCGAAATCCAAGTATATTGTGTCTCACGACTCCGTACTGGCCGGTGTGTGCAACGACACCGAACAGGCGTTCGGACCTTTTCAGCGGGAACTGAACTAACCAACAATGGCTATCGAGGAAACCAACGAGTCCGGGTCGGACGAGGTCGATGACAGGGTCACATCGCCCGGCCGAACCGCGTCAGTTGGGGCGTACACCTGGGAGGACCTTCGCCGCGAGCTACACGACGGCGGGCCGTTCAACCGAGCTGATTACCTCGGGTTCGACCCCGAGACCATCACCGACAAACTCGAGGACGCGGCCGGCGTCGCAAAGGGCGTCAACCAACCGTTCGCCGAGTACATCGACCCGGAGACGACGCCCGTCGTCAAGGGGGAGTACACCTGGGAACACTTCAAACAGGAGTACTACTACGAGAGCGGCCCCGAACCCTGGGACAACGGCGACCAGCCCACCGACGGCCAGGGCAACGTCGTCCCGTTCGACGCCGCGGCCCATCTCGGCTTCGAACCCGAGCGGACGGAGAACCGCCTCTCGCAGGCCGAGGACTTCGCCTCGGAACTCGCGGACCTCGTCGACGAACGTACCGTCGACGTGAACCCCGAAATAGACGAGGACGAGTTCTTCTCGACGCGGGAGGGTCACACCACGGTCGTCAACCGATACGATCTGGAGAAGGCGGTGCCGCTCTCGAAGAAGTCACACTTCAAGGAGCTGGAACGGTACTGGGTCAACAAGCCCTACGCCTGTGCCATCGTCTTCCAGTCCCGGAAGGAAAACGAGAAGAAGTACTACGTCGTCGAACCCCACCTCAATCCGATCGAGGAGGACCTTCAGGGGTTTCTCGCCGGGAAACTCAAAACGGCAATCAAGTACTCCGAGGACGAAGTCATCGTCAAGGGGTCAAACGCCGACCGGGCACAGGTCATCCAGCGCGAGGCCGAACAGCTCCTCGCGCGGTACGACCTCTATGAAGACTCCGTCAGTTCGGGTGCCGGGTCGGGGGGCGGCGGGTTCCTCGACGGGCTCAAGGAGCTTTTCACCGACACCGAGACGACCGCCCCCGAGGCGTCGGGCCAGCTCGACGGGCTCTCGGTCCGGCCCGAGCCCGCTATCCTCGAAGACGACCCCTCGACGCTCAACGAGTACCAGGTCGAGAAGCTGCTGTACGTGCTCAAGCGGGACTTCGTCGGCTACGGGCTCATCGACCCTATCAAACACGACATCAACGTCGAGGACATCTCCTGTGACGGGTACAACTCCCGGGTGTTCGTCTACCACACCGACTACGAGCAGATAATCTCAAACGTCGAACACGGCGAGACCGCCCTCGACGACTTCGTGGTCAAGCTCGCCCAGCGCTCGGGGAAGGGTATCTCCAAGCGCCAGCCACAGGTCGACGCCACGCTCCCGGACGGCTCGCGCGCCCAGCTGACGCTGGGCCGGGAAGTGTCCGACCACGGGACCAACTACACTATCCGTCAGTTCAAGGACGTCCCCTTCACGCCCATCGACCTCATCAACTGGAACACCTTCTCGCTGGACGAGATGGCGTTCCTCTGGCTCTGTATCGAGAACAACAAGAGCCTCATCTTCGCCGGCGGGACGGCCTCGGGGAAGACGACGAGCCTGAACGCGGTCTCGCTGTTTATCCCCTCGAACTCCAAAATCGTCTCCATCGAGGACACCCGCGAGGTCGAGCTCCCCCAGCGCAACTGGGTCGCAAGCGTCACCCGCCCCTCCTTCGGCGAGGACGACAAGGGCGACGTCGACGAGTTCGACCTGCTGGAGGCCGCGCTCCGCCAGCGTCCCGACTACATCGTCATGGGTGAGATTCGTGGCGAGGAAGGTCGGACGCTGTTCCAGGTCATGTCGACCGGTCACACTACCTACACCACGTTCCACGCCGACTCGGTCGGCGAGGTCATCAAACGCTTCACGACCGAGCCGATAAACGTCTCGAAGACCCTGTTTACCGCCCTGGACCTGGTCTCTATCCAGACCCAGACGCGGGTCGACGGGAGCAAGGTCCGCCGGAACAAGTCGCTCACCGAAATCAACGAGTACTCCGCCGAAAACGACGAGATAAACGTCCGGGACGTCTACGAGTGGCGCGCCGAGACCGACGAGTACATTCAGATGGGCAACTCCAACACCTTAGAGGAGATCAAGTTCGACCGCGGGTGGAGCCAGGAGAAACTCGACGAGGAGCTGTTCAAGCGGAAAGTCGTCCTCGCGTATCTCATCGACCAGGGTATCAACT
>JBEQBH010000187.1:0-3451 GCA_041639955.1 Halobacteriales archaeon
TCATCGAGCAGGCCCCGAACAGCTACACCGTCTTCGGAACGAACGTCTCGTCGCTGTCGACCGACTACGTGGGGCACAACACGTACACGTTCTCCAGCGGAATCCTCCCGTACGGCCTCCACGACCCGACCGACCAGCAGGTCGCGTACCTGGACCGGGAGTGAGTCACCGCGATGAGTCTCAGACGCTTCATCGCCGTTCGCGTGGCCGCGACGGTGCCGATACTGTTCGGCGTCTCGGTGCTCACGTTCGCGCTGGTCCACCTGACGCCGGGGGACCCAATCGATCAGATGGTCGCGCTGAACCCACAGATTTCGGCGGCCGAGGAGGCGGCGATCCGGGCCAGATACGGCCTCGACGGCCCCGTCTGGCAGCAGTACCTCACGTGGATAACCAACGTCCTGCAGGGCGACCTCGGCACGGTCATCAGCGTCGACCAGCCGGTCCTGCCGTACATCATGGCTCGGCTCCCCGAAACCATCGCGCTGGGGCTGTTTGGCTGGGCTGTGGCGCTCCTCATCGCTATCCCCACCGGCATCTACGCCGCGGTGAACAAGGACACGCTGGGCGACGACCTCTCGCGGGTGTTCGCGCTGTCGGGCATCTCACTGCCGAACTTCTGGCTCGGCCTGATGCTCATCCTCGTGTTCGCGCTCTGGCTGGACCTGTGGCCGGTGCTGGCCCCGGACAAACCGCTGCTCTCGCCCGAGATGCTGTGGTATCTCGTCCTCCCGGGCATCACCATCGGGACGGCGTCGTCGGCGACGCTGATGCGCGTGATGCGGTCGTCGATGGCCGAGGAGATGAACAAGGAGTACGTCACGGCGGCGCGGGCGAAGGGGCTCCCCGAGCGGACGGTCGTGTTGAAACACGTCCTGCGGAACTCGCTCATCTCGGTAACCACTATCGCCGCGTTCCTGACCGCGAGCATCTTCGCCGGGGCCGTCGTCGTCGAGCAGGTGTTCGCCTGGCCAGGGCTGGGCCGGGCCTTCGTCGGCGCTATCGTCGGCCGCGAGGTCGACCTCATCATGGCGATCACGCTGTTTACCGGCGTGACGATTATCCTCGCGAACCTGCTTGCAGATATCATGTACGCCGTGTTAGATCCGCGAATCCGCTATGACTGACCAATGAGTACTGACCGAGGACGCATCCGGATAACGGGGTTCGACGCCGACCGCGTCGAGCGCCGCGAACCGCTGTCGGACTGGACAGAGACGAGAGACACCGAGACCGAGAGCCGCTGGGAGCGCGCCTGGCGCGAGTTCCGCCGGAACCGCAGCGCGATGCTCGGGCTGTACGTCGTCGCTGCGATGTCGCTACTGGCACTGTTCGCCCGCCCGATCACGGTTGCGGGCGTGACGGTCCAGCCGTTCTCGCTCGCGCCGTACGACCCGAGCGCGATCCTGTACGCCCAGGGCCTCGACGTGAGCGCCTACGAGGCCCCGTCGCTGGCCCATCCGTTCGGCACCGACGGCTCCGCGCGGGACGTGTTCTCCCGCGTGCTGTACGGCGGCCGGTTCAGCCTCTCTATCGGCTTCATCGTCGTCTTCGTCACCGCCGCAATCGGGCTGGTGTACGGCGCGATTGCCGGCTACTACGGCGGCTGGGTCGACGAGGTGATGATGCGGATACTCGACCTGATCTTCGCGTTCCCCGGCCTCCTGCTGGCGCTGATTATCGTCGCCGTGCTCGGGAAGGGCTACTGGGAGCTGGTGCTCGCGTTCACGGCCATCGGCTGGGCCGGCTACGCCCGGCTGATACGCGGCGAGATTCTGAAAGTCAAGGAAAACGAGTACGTGATGGCGGCGAAGGCACTCGGAGCGCGGGACCGCCGTGTCATCTTCAGACACGTCGTGCCCAACGCCGTCGCGCCGCTCGTCGTCCAGGCCTCGCTCTCCATCGGCACCGTCGTCATCGGCGTTGCGGCGCTTGGCTTCCTGGGTCTCGGCCTCCCACCCAGTTCCGCCGAGTGGGGCACGATGCTGGACCAGACCCGCGAGACCATCGTCCAGGGACCGGGCGGGTCGATTCCCTGGTGGGTCACCGTCTTCCCCGGCGGCGCGATTTTCCTGTTCGTGATGTCGATGAACCTCATCGGCGACGGCATCAACGACGCGCTCAACGCCCAGGAGGGCGAGGACGTGGCCCGCGGGGGCGAGGTCTGATGGCGCTGCTCGAAGTCGAGGACCTCACAGTGAACTTCTACACCGAGGAGGGCGTCGTCACCGCCGTCGACGACCTCTCCTTCCGCATCGAGCGCGGTGAGAAGTTCGGCGTCGTCGGCGAGAGCGGCGCGGGCAAAAGCGTCACCGCGCTGTCGGTGATGCGGCTCATCGAGGAGCCCGGCCGTATCGAGAGCGGCACCGTCCGCTTCGACGGCGAGGACCTGCTGTCGATGCCCGAATCCGACGTTCGAGACGTGCGGGGCAACGACATCGCGATGATATTCCAGGACGCGGGGACCGCGCTCAACCCCGTCTACACCGTCGGCGAGCAGATCGCCGAGGCGATCCGCCACCACCTGGACTACGACGACGCGGCCGCCCGTGAGCGGGCTATCCGCCTGCTCGATGATGTGGGTATCCCGGAGCCGGCAGCCCGGTACGACGACTACCCCCACGAGTTCTCCGGCGGCATGCAACAGCGGGTCGTCATCGCGATGGCGCTGTCCTGTGACCCCGAGCTCCTCATCGCCGACGAGCCGACGACGGCGCTCGACGTGACCATCGAGGCGAAGATTCTGGACCGGCTGGAACGCCTCGCCGACGAGTACGACACGGCGATTCAGCTCATCACCCACGACCTCGGGGTCATCGCGGAGATGTGCGACCGGGTGATGGTGATGTACGCCGGCCGTGCCGTCGAGAAGGCAACTGTCGAGGAGCTGTACTACGACCCGAAACACCCCTACACCGTCGGGCTGATGAGCGCCATCCCCCGCATCGGCGACCGGCAGGACCGCCTCCAGACGATTCCTGGGACCATGCCGGATCTCGTGGAGGTGCCGTCGGGCTGTAGCTTCCACCCGCGGTGTCCCTTCGCCGAGGAGGTGTGTACGCGCAAGCAGCCGCCGCTCGTCGACCCCGAAACCGGCGACGGCGTCGGTCTGTCCGACCGGGCGGCGGCCTGTCTGGCCTACACCGGCGATCTCGACGGCGAACTGGATTACGAGGTCGAAGTGAAAGGCCGGGACGCACCGCCTGACGACAGCCAACCCGATCCTCGCGTCGGGCGCACGGACTCCGAGCCGTTACGTGCCGATTCCGACCCGGTCGGAACTGATACCGACCTGCTGGACCAGGACGACGCGGACGACGATGCGGGAGGCCGGTAGGATGGCTAAGACAGCAAGCAGTCCCATCTTAGAGGTCGAGAACCTCACGAAATACTACGAGTCCGGCGGGAGCATCGTCGACACCCTGCTGGGCCGGAGCCGGGAGGTGAAGGC
>JBEQBH010000188.1:0-3448 GCA_041639955.1 Halobacteriales archaeon
GGGGTCCGTCGCCGGCGTGCGGGCGTGTGAACCGGGTTCCGACGGTAGCGCCGTGTGTGCTTGCCGGCCGCCGCTCGCAGCCAGGGACACCGGTTTTATGGATGCAGTACGGGAACAGGTACCTATGAGTGACCAGTCTATCGGGCCCGGGGCGGTCGCGATACTGTTCGCGGGGCTGGCGACCTTTGCGAGTGCCAACACCGCGATTCTCGTCCTCGTCGCGACCGGACAGGTCGAGTTCCTCGCGGAGGCCCCCTCCTTCCACCACCTGGTCATGTACACCGTCATCTGTGTCGCGTTACTGGTGTTGTGCCGACGCAATCCGAGCGGGTCCGCCCCGAGCTATCGGACCCCGGGCTATCCAGTGGTCCCGACTGTCGGGGCGCTTGCCACCTTCGGCCTCATCGCGTCCGTGCGACCGACCTCGCTCACCGTCACCGCCGTCCTCATGGCCCTCTCGTATCTCTGGTACAGGTACGACGCGAGCGGCGTCGAGCCGAAAGGAGCGCTCTGACAATGACAGACCGACCACGCATACTCGTCCCGGTCCGCGTCCTCGAACGTGAATCGATTCCGGAAGGTGTTCCCGAAATCCTGGCGGACGCCCACGTCGTCTTGCTCGGCTATCACGTCGTCCCGGACCAGACTGCGACCGCCCAGGCGAAAAGTCAGTTCGAGGAGCGTGCGAACAGGCGACTGGACAGGTACGAGTCGATACTCGAAGACGCGGGCGCGACCGTCGAGCGACGACTGGTGTTCACGCACGACGGGCAGAAGACACTCGACAGGATAAGCGACGATGAGGACTGTCTGGCCGTCCTGGTCCCCAACGGGACGAGTCCGCCGGAGGACGTCCTCGTCGCGGTCAGAGGCACTGCCGACGTGAGCCGGGTCGCAGATGCGGTCGCCGGACTGTTCCGCTCGACGGACGTCGCCGTGACGCTGTACCACGTCACCGAGACCAACGAGACCGAGGACGACATCGAGACCTTCCTCGACGGGGTTCGGGACCGGCTGACGAATCTGGGGATAGAGCCGTCGGCCATCGAGACGCGAGTCGACCCGGAGGGGAAGCTGCCGGGGTCGATCGCGGCGGCGGCCGAGGACTACGACGCCCTCGTGATGGGCGAATCCGACCCGTCGCTGGCGACGTTCGTCTTCGGAATGCCGGCCGAGCAGATCACCGACAGGTTCCTCGGGCCGGTGTTCGTGGTCCAGCGCGACCCCTCAGATCCGGAGGAGTCCTGAAGACGGCTACGTCCGACTGAGCCGCGCCACGGTCGTCCCATCGCCGTCGGTGACCGTTACCAGCCCGTCGTCTTCCAGGTCCGAGAGCAGACCCCGCAGCCACTCGCGGCCGTGTTCGCCGTCGGGCGCGTAATCGACGCGAACCCGCGGGCCGAGGTTGTCAAGGGGCAGGTCATCGTACTCGTTGAGGACGCTGATGACTCGCCCCCGCATCTGCCTTCGCGACCCCTCGAACTCCGGCTGGGTCGGCACGTCGGGTGCGGTGAAATCGCCCGACTGGTACGCCGAACACCACTCGCGCCAGGGACACTGTGCCCCGTCACAGTCGGGCGTCTTCTCGCAGGCCACCCCGCCCAGTTCCATGATGGCGTTGTTCCACACCTCGGACTCCCCCTCGGGCATGAGTCGCTGTGCCGTCGCCTCGAAGGCGCTGTCGTCGTCGGGCACGTCGAAGGCCCGATACAGCACCCGCTTGACGTTCGTATCGACCACGGCGTTCCCGTTGTTGAACGCGAACGAGGCGACGGCGTTTGCGGTGTAGGGCCCCACGCCCATCAGCTCCGAGAGCCCGTCGGGGTCGGTCGGCCACTCGCCGTCGTACTCCTCGGTAACCTGCCTCGCGGCCTCGTGGAGGTACTTCGCGCGGTTGTTGTACCCAAGCGAGTGGTCGGTCCAGAAGCCGACCACGTCGCCGCGGTCGGCCGCCGCGAGCTCTTCGACCGTGGGCCACCGCTCTAGGAAGTCCTCCCAGGCCGCGACGACGCGGTCCAGCTGGGTCTGCTGGCTCATCACTTCAGAGACCAGAATCTCGTAGGGGTCGTCGGTCCGGCGCCACGGGTAGTCCCGGTGGTCGGCCTCGTACCACTCGACGAGGGCGCCCTGTACGGCGGTCGAGTCGTCCGGCAGGTAGTCGTCGGCCCCCGACTGCTCGCTCATTGGCGAGCGTTCGAACTGGGTCGGTTTGTGTGTGGTGGTTGAGTCGCAAGTCGTTTCTGCGGGCTGGCCGTTCCGACTGGTATGACACTCGACGAACTCCAAGCGGAGATGGAGGACCGGTACGCCGACCTTGACGACGACCTTCCGGTTTCGCTGGACCGAGAGACGCGCAACGAACTGGCGATGCTGTCGGTCGCGCTGGACCCCGAGGACACCGACGAACTCGTCCGGCGGGCGATTCACATGCTGTTCCAGTCGACCGTCGAGCGCGGGACGCTCGATTTCCACCTCCGGTCGGGCTTTGACTGCACCTACGACGAGTTCCTCTCGGGGATGACCTTCGACGAGATGGCCGGGGGTAACCAGTTCCCGCAGGCACAGGACAAGGACGACCGTCGCTACCAGTTCTAGAGGAGGAGCGCGACCGCGAGCAGACTCGCGGCGCCAAGCACCACAGTGCTCCAGAGCGCGACACGACCGGCGAAGCTCCGGTCCGGGCCCGGCGCCGTCAGCCCGGCTTTGACGGCGATGCTGGCCGCGGTCGCCAGCAGGATGGCTATCATCGCCGTGGTCTCACCGATAGCCCCGCCCCGATACAGCAACACGGCCGAGGTCGTCGCGCCGGCGCTGGAGACCAGCCCGGAGAGGGCCGACGTGATGTAGAGCCCGGCAGTGCCAAAGCGGGCGCTGGCGACGCTACCGACGACGACCACGAGCAGGAACACGCCGCCGAAAGCCAGCACGCCCCGCAGCGAGAAGGGGCTGACGAGGTCCATCTCGACTTCCTCGGACCAGTCGGCGGCGTAGGCCGCGACGGCGACGCTCCCGAGGATGACGGCGCCAAGCGGGAGCAGCGGTGCGAGGAGGAGCCCGCTCTCGATGGTGAAGACGGCGGTGATGAGCAGGTTCCGCAGCGCCATCGCGGCGTCGGCCAGCATGATAGCGGCCACGGCGTAGGACGACGCGGACGGCTCCTGTCGGACGTGGTCTATCATCGTCCCGACCACTGCCGTCGAGGAGGCCAACCCGCCGAAGAAGCCGGTGACGGCGATACCGCGCCCGCCGTAGGTCTGGACGATGGCGTAGTTGACGAAACCGATGCCCGCGACGAACACCACCATCAGCCAGACGACCCGCAGTTCCAAGGCGACGCCGAGTACGTCGCCGGGGAGCCGTACCGGGTCGGCCGGCAACAGCGGGTAGATGACGAACGCGAGGATGGCAAACTCCGTCCCCGACCGGAGCTCCTGCTTGCTCAGTCCCC
>JBEQBH010000189.1:0-3421 GCA_041639955.1 Halobacteriales archaeon
TGGCGCGCTTGGTGTTGAGGTTGTAGGTGTTTTTCGACCAGTTCTGCACCGTGGAGTACTGGACGTGGGCGTTCTCGCCGACGAACACTTCCACGCCACCGCTGTGGAGGTTGAACGCCGAGTATTTGGGCGCGGAACAGCCCTCGATGTAGTGGACCTCGGAGTTCTCCTCGGCGATGATGAGCGTGTGCTCGAACTGGCCCATCCCCTCGGAGTTCATGCGGAAGTACGCCTGCACGGGCATGTTGACCGTGGTGTCTTCCGGGATGTAGACGAACGAGCCACCGGACCAGACGGCCCCGTGGAGCGCGGCGAACTTGTTGTCGCTCGGGGGAACGCACTTCGTCATGAAGTGCTCTTTGACGAGTTCTTCGTGCTCCTGGACGGCCTTGTCCATGTCACAGAAGATAACGCCTTTCTCCTCCCACTGTTCCTGCATGTTCTGGTAGACAATCTCCGATTCGTACTGAGCGCCCACGCCCGAGAGGGCGTTTTTCTCGGCTTCCGGGATGCCAAGCTTGTCGAAGGTGTCCTGAATCTCCTCGGGGAGGTCTTCCCAGTTTTCGGCGCCGCCACGCGTCTCGATGTCGGGGCGGATGTAAGGGACGATGTCGGCGATGTCGACTTCCGAGAGGTCAGGTGCGCCGGGCCAACCGGTCGGCATCGGCATCTCCTGGAACTGCTCTAGGGCGCGCAGGCGGCGCTGGAGCATCCACTCGGGCTCGTCTTTGTCTTCCGAGATGACCCGGACGGTCTCCTCGGTGAGGCCCTTCTCGGTCTCGAAGGCGGAGTTTTCCTCCTTCTTGAACTCGAAGCGGGCTTCGGTGTCGGTCTCTTGTAGGTGGTCTTGGTCTGAGCTCATGATATGTTAGGTTAGGGTTGTGTACGTATGGGTGTTATGCGGCCTCGTAGGCTTCCTCGCGGACCCAGTCGTACCCCTCGTCTTCGAGCTTCTCGGCGAGTTCCGGACCGCCGCTCTGGGCGATCTGGCCGTCGAGCATCACGTGGACGTGGTCGGGTTCGACGTAGTCGAGGATGCGCTGGTAGTGGGTGATCTGGAGGATGCCGGCTCCCTGCTCGTCGCGCAGCGCGTTGATTCCCTCGGAGACGTCCTGCAGGCGGTCGATGTCCAGCCCGGAGTCGATCTCGTCGAGCACGGCGACGGAGGGCTCGAGGATGGCGGCCTGGAGGACCTCGTTCTGTTTCTTCTCGCCGCCGGAGAAGCCGGCGTTGAGATAGCGGGAGGCGAACTTCTCGTCCATGTCGAGTTGCTCCATCTTCTCCTGGAGTATCTCTTGGAACTCGGCGACGCCGACCTCGCCCTCTTCGACGTTACCTTCCATCGGGGAGGTGTCGTAGCCGGCGGCGTCCTCGTTCGTGTCCTCGCTTTCTGCCTCTTCTTCCTCGTCGTCCTCGAACAGCTCCTCGCGCTCCTCGAGCTTGGCGTTGAGCGCCGTCCGGAGGAAGTTGACCATGGTCACGCCCTCGATTTCGGCGGGGTACTGGAAGCCGAGGAACACACCGAGCGCGGCGCGCTCGTTGGGTTCGAGGTCCAGCAGGTCCCACGTCTGGAGGTCCTCGGGAATCTCGAAGTCCTCGCCGAACTCGTCGTCTTCGAGATGGATGAGCACCTCGCCACCGGTGACTTCGTAGGCCGGGTGGCCCGCGATGACCTTCGCTGTCGTGGACTTGCCCGAGCCGTTGGGACCCATCAGCGCGTGGATCTCGCCGGACTGGACTTCGAGGTCCACACCGCGAAGAATCGTCTCACCGCCCTCTTCTGCGACTTCCGCCTGTAGATTGTTGATTTCGAGTACTGCCATGGTAGTCTTAGGTCAACCGAAACAAGGTTGTTTTGCCCCATCAAGCTTTCGCATTGGTACGAACTCGATTTCAGTATTTAGAAAGTATATTTCGATAGCCGAAAAGCGCCGACGGGACGGTGGTTACATGAAGCTACCAAGACCGGTCTGCTCCTGCCCCGATTTGACTTCGTCCCAGGAGATATCCAGCGCCTCCAGAATCCGCGCGATAGGCCCTTTCAGGGTCTTGTCGAGCATCTTGTCCCAGTCGACCTCGAACTCCTCGGGAATCTGGTCGGCGTACTCGAAGCAGATGACGTCGGGGTCGCGTCGGAACTCGCCGTACAGCGGGTCCCTCGAGGCGTCCAGACCGTGCTCAGCCTCGACCCGGTCCCAGAAGTCGGCGTGGACGCGGTCGAGGTAGAGCCGCTTCGGTTTCGACCCGCTCTGGAAGTTCGTCCCCAACAGGAGATTGGCGTACTTCGCGCCCCGGACCTGTGCGGTGTCGGTGTCGTAGTTGTCGAGCTTCTTGCCGATACCGCCCGGGATGCCCACGTCGTCGTAGTCGACGTTGCCCGCCTGGTAGTCCTCGATGACCTCGCCGACGTACGTTTTGATGGTCTCGGCGTCCTCCCCGTGGACGATGCGGTCGATGACCTCTTTCTGGACGCGCTTGGTGATTGGCGCGATGTCCGAGCGCTGGTACTCGAAGCCAGTGATGTCGATGCTGTCGACGTGTTTGCCCTCCTTCCAGACGATGTGGCCGGCGTAGCGTTTCTTCTTGCCCGCCTGGAAAAAGCGCCGGTAGAGCTTCTCGAACTCGATTTCGAACCGGTGGTCGCCGGCGTTCAGTCGCTCGCTGGCGAACTCGTCGTAGGAGGCGTTGATGGTGTCTTCCAGCTCGAACCCCTTCTGGATGGTCGCCGCGAGGAGTTCGAGTTCGTCGTCACCCATCTCGGGGTGTTTCTCCCGCATCTCGTCGGTGACCTCGATGTCGCCCTCGACGTCGTCGGGACCGATGTCCCCGAGCTGGAGCATGACGGAGTCGGTGTCCCCGTACACGACGCTGTAGCCCTCCTCTTCGACGACCTCGTCGGTGTAGTCGATGACCTCCCGGCCGGTGGCGGTGACCGCCGCGCCCATCTCCTTGTCGTAGAGCCGGAAGCGGTCCCAGCCCAGCACCCCGTACAGGGAGTTCATGATGACCTTCACCGCGGCCTGCTGGCGGTCGAACCGCTCGTAGTCCGGGTCGTCCGGGCTGTGGCTGTTTCGCAGTTCCTTCTTCTCCTCGCGCTCGGTGAGGAGTTCGTCGACCATCTCCCGGATGACGCCGTCCGGCTCCTGCCTGAAGTGGGTCCCGTTGGGGGCCCGATACGTGTCGCCGTCGTAGACCTCGGGGTCGACCTTCGTCTCCGGACTGGCGTTGGTCGTCACCATACACATCGGGTACAGCGACTTCAGGTCCAGCACCGTGACGTTCTCGCGAACGCCGGTAATCGGGTCGAAGACGGCACCGCCCTCGTAGTCCTCGCTCTCCTGTTGGCCCTTCGACGGCAAGGCGTACTCGCCGTAGAGCTTGTGCAGGACGTACATGTCGACTGCGTCGCCGGGCGTGGTGG
>JBEQBH010000190.1:0-3413 GCA_041639955.1 Halobacteriales archaeon
CGCGGCGACGCCGTCGTACACCGCGGTCGGCCCACCCAACACGACGACGATGCCACCGACGACGACGGCAAGCAGCGGCACGACCAGTACGGCCTGGACGGTGTCGGTGACGATGGTCGCCCGGAGCCCGCCATAGCCCGTATAGAGGAGGACCAACCCGCCGACCAGCAGGGCGGTCTGGTACTGCGGGACCCCCGCCACGAGCGAGAGCGCGCTGGCGATGCCCGTGAGTTCAGCAGCGACGAAGACGAACATATAGAGAGCGCTCACGAGGACAACGAAGCCGTACATCGCCGGCCCGTAGCGGGCGTGGGCGTACTCGGTCAGCGAGTGGCCCTCGGGCAGGAGTTCCCGGACTCGCGGGCCGACCTTCGAGTAGACCAGCATCGGGACGGCCTCGCCGATGCCGTAGCCGACGACGGCGGCGATACCGAAGCCGGCGCCGGCCTCGGGGGCCGAAAACAGTATCCAGACGCCCATCACCGAGGCGACCAGCGTCGCCGTCAACCGGCGGTCACCGACGGAGTTTCTCGCCGTGAGGAAGTCGTCAGTCGAACCGTCCTGCCCCCGGGTGTACCAAATGCCGAGACCGGCGAAGGCCACGAGGGTCACGACGGTCAGCCCGAGCGCGAGCGTGCTCCCGACCATCAGTCCTCACCCCCGCTCCCGGCGACGGTCCGCCCGTCGCCCGATTCGTACGCCGCGTCGAAAAAGGCGGCTTCGAGGGCCACGGTTCGGGCAAACAGCTCCGCGAGACGGGCCTGGCGGCGCTCGCTCGCGGCGGCGCCCTCGCGGTCAAGCTCCGCACGGAGCCAGCCGACGAAGGCCGCGAACTCGGAGACGGCGTGCAGGTCTATCCACTCCTGTAAGTAGAAGCGGTCGGGGCCGCTCCCGGCGGCGAGGCCGTCGTCGGTCGCCCACGAGAGATACACCCACTCGGCGGGGACCAGCACGGCGAGCGTCTCGGCGTAGCCGCCCTCGCGGGCCGCCCGCAGGAGGAGGTCCCGGAACGCGGCGGTCGTCTCGGTCACCTCGGGGTCAGCGTACTCGGGCGCAGAGACATCGAGCGCCGCAAGCGAGCGCTGAAAGTAGTCGTCCTCGTCGTCGGTGACCGTCCCCAAGAAGTCGACCAGCCGGGACTTCGCGTCCATCGTCGGCGCGTCGCCGACGGCGTGGCCGAAGGTCCCGACGAGCGTCTCGACGAAGGCGTAGTCCTGTAGGAGATAGCGGCGAAAGACGGCGTCGTCGAGGGTGTCGGCGTGGAGTTCGCGGGCGAACCGGTGGCGAGTGGCCGCGTCCCAGGCGTCGCCCGACCGAGCGCGGAGCCAGTCGGTAAAGCGAGGGTCGGTTCGGTCGGCCGCCCAGTCGGCGTAGGTGGCCGGTACCGCCTCGGTGCCGTCGCTCATACGCACCACCTCTCCTCGCGCCAGGCGGCGTCCCAGAAGCGGTACTCGTAGCGTGCGGAAGTCCGGAAGCGGTCCCGATAGCGCTCGCGCTCGGCCTCGGTGGCGCCGGCGGCCACGTCGTCCATCAGCCCCTTGCACCACTCGGTGAGCTCGGTGAACTCCTCGCCGGCGTACATCGCTATCCACTCGCTGTAGCCGTCGTGGTCGGGGCGCCCGGCGGCGTCGAGGCGTTTGGCGGTCTCGTTAAAGCCCCACATACAGGGCAGCAGGACGGCGACCAGGTCGCCGAACGTGCCGGTGGCAGCGGTCCGGACCAGGAAATCCGTGTACGCCCGCGTGGTCGGGGACGGCTCGGTCGCTTCGAGGTCGGCCCCGCTGATACCGAATTCGGCGGCGTACGCGCGGTGGAGGTCCATCTCCGTGTTGAGAGTGCTGTCCAGCAGTTCGGCGAAGGTTCCCATCCGTTCGAGGTCGGGGGCGTTGGCTGCGCCGAGCGCGAACACGCGGGCGTACTCGACCAGATAGACGTAGTCCTGGCGGACCCAGTAGCGGAAGGGCGCCTCGTCTAGGGTCCCCTCGCCGAGCTGTTCGACCATCGGATGGGCGACGATCGCGTCCCAGACGGGGTCGCCCACATCGGCCAGTTCGTCGGTGAAGCTCATGGCCGAGTGTGCGGTATCCACCGCTATATAACCTAGTGATATAACTGGCTTGTTTCCCGCGCGGGCCGACATTATAAGCCGCCGCTCCCCGAACGGCGGGGTATGTCGCTCCGGCTCCCAAGCGAGATCGTCGCCGAGGACGTGGTGCCGACGCTGCGCGCCCTGCTGGCCCGTGAACTCGCCGACCGCGGACTGACCCAGGAGGAAGTGGCCGGCCACCTCGGCGTGACGCAGGCGGCCGTCTCGACGTACGTCAGCGGCGAGCCGGAGTTGGAGCCGCGGATCGCGGACCACCCCCGGACCCGGGCGACCGTCGAGTCGGTCGCGGCGGGGCTGGCCGATGGGGAGATGGACGGCTACGACGCGCTGGCCGAGATACTGGAACTCGTCCGGGCCTTCGAGGACCGCGGCCCCATCTGCGAGCTCCACGAGGAGGCCATGCCCGGTCTAGAGGGGCTGGGCTGTGACCTCTGTGTCCGCGGTACTAATCCGGAGCTTCGGACCGAACGCGCCGTGCTAGACGACGTGCGCGAGGCCGCCCGGGTACTGGCGACCAGCCACGGCGTCGCCGCGGCCATCCCCAACGTCGGGACGAACGTCGGTACCGCCCTGCCCGACGCAGCGGGCGTCGAGGACGTGGCGGCGGTTCCGGGTCGTATCTACGAGATGGGCGGCAGCGTCGAGGTTCCCGCCAACCCCGAGTTCGGGGCGAGCGAACACGTCGCGACGACGGTTCTGGCCGCGATGGCCGTCGACGGGGAGCGCCGGGGCGCCGTCAACCTCGCCACCGACGACGCGCTGCTCGGGGCGGCCGAGTCACGCGGGCTCGACCGCCTGGAGTTCGAGGCCGGCTACGAGAACCGCGGCGAGCGGCTCGTCGAGCGGTTCGAGGCGCGCGGCGCGGTCCCCGACGTGCTCTTCCACAGGGGCGCCTTCGGCATCGAACCCATCACGTACGTGCTGGGCGAGACGGGCGCCGACGCCGCGCGGCTGGCGGCCGAATTGGTCGCGGACGCGGCCGAAGCGTAGCGGTGGGTCGGGCCGAGCGCGGCCTCCGTGCCGCGCTGACGGGGAAGGGCAGGCCTGCCGTCCTATATACTCGAGAAGAGTTCAGTTCGCATCCGGCGGCTTCGCCGCCGGTTCACCGGACTCGCCGCTCGCGGCGAGTCCGGCCTTTTTAGGGTGACTTTTTACGAGTGGGGGTGCCCGCAGGCCGCCTTCGCGGCCGAGGACACCCCCCGAAGTAAAAATTCACGCGTTGACGTCCTCCAGGTGTCGGCTCGCGACGACCTGGCCGGTCGGGGTCAGGGTCGGGCCGTCGGCGCCGGACTGAATGAGCCCGTCC
>JBEQBH010000191.1:0-3401 GCA_041639955.1 Halobacteriales archaeon
GTCTCGCGAACCTGCCCGGCGAGCTTGGCGATGCCGTCGACGTGGACCGGGTCTAACGTCATGCCCGTGCGTTCGCGGGCACGGGCAAAACCCTTTGGTCACCTGCCGATTCGGCGCTCACTCCTTGCCGGACTCTTCGCGGAGCATGCGCTCGATGGCCTCGGCGATCTCCTCGTAGGACTGCATCGTCAGGCCGTCCGTCGTGATGAGCACGCCCTGGCGCTCGGTCGTCGCCCGGAGGAGATAGCCGTTCGAGAAGGCGCGGACGGTAAAGCGGTAGTCGCCCAGCTCGGACTCCTGGTAGGCGTTTTTCGTCTGCTTGTACCCCTGCCACTCGTGCCCGACGAAATCGTTGAGGTCGGCGTCCTGTTCGAGGTCTTCCCGCAGGTAGAGCTGCTCGAAGTTCGCACGTGTGAAATACGTCACTGACCGGAGCGAGTCGCCCGTCGCCGTTCGGGCTGTCGTGACGATCGCGTCGGCCAACTCCTCCGAGAGAATGTTCCGAGTCATAGCCGACTGAACACGGGCCATCCTCTTAATTTCAGGGTTCCCAATACTGACAACGATAGCGTGCCGGTGGCGGGGAATAGCACACCAGAGCTGCCGGATTCCGCATTATTGAACGTCACGTTCACCCCTGACCGACAGTGTATTAGGCCGGTCGCGTGACCCACTGGATATGGACATCGGACTTATCATCTTGGACGGGTGGGGCCTGAACCCGAACGACGATGTTCGGGACGCCGTCGCCGCCGCCGACACGCCGAACTTTGACCGGTATCGTGACACGGGCGCAGCGTCGACGCTTGCCACCCACGGCCGTCGGGTCGGCCTCCCGGAGGGCCAGATGGGCAACTCCGAAGTCGGTCACCTCAACATCGGGGCCGGCCGCGTCGTCAAGCAGGACTCCGCTCGCGTCAGCGACAGCATCGCCCGCTCGCGGGGCCAGTCGCCGCCCGACGACGCCGCACAGGACCCGCCCTTCTTCGAGAACGACACGGTTATGTCGGCCTTCGAGCACGCCGAGGACCACGGCGGTCGGGTCCACTTCATGGGCCTCGTGTCGGACGGCGGCGTCCACTCCTATCAGGACCACCTCCACGCGCTCATCGAACTCGCCGGCGAGCGCGGGACCGACGCCGTCTCGCACGCCTTCACTGACGGCCGCGACACCTCGCCGACCGGTGGCGAGGACTACCTCGCAGACCTCCACGCCCACGCCGAGGCCCAGGGGACCGGCCACGTCGCCACCGTCTGCGGGCGCTACTACGCGATGGACCGCGACGAGAACTGGGAGCGGACCCGCCGGGCCTACGACGCCATCGTCCACCGCGAGGGCGACCACCACGCCGACGACACGGTCACAGCGGCCACCGAGTCGTATGCCCGTGACACCACCGACGAGTTCATCGAGCCAACGACCGTCGGCGACCACGCCGGCCTCGAAGACGGCGACGCGGTGGTCTTCTTCAACTTCCGCTCGGACCGCGCCCGGCAACTCACCCGGATGCTCGGCGATATCCGCCCGGACGACTGGGGGGCCGACACCGAGCCGCCGGACACCCGCCTGGTGACGATGACCCAATACGACGAGACGTTCGACCTGCCGGTCGCCTTCCCGCCGAACCAGCCCGAGGACGTGCTCGGCGAGGTGCTTTCGGCGGCCGGAAAGACACAAATTCGGCTGGCCGAGACGGAGAAGTACCCCCACGTCACCTACTTCCTCAACGGCGGCCGCGAGGTCGCGTTCGACGGCGAGAGCCGCGAAATCGTCGACAGCCCCGACGTGGCGACCTACGACATGCAACCGGAGATGAGCGCGCCGGAGCTGGCCGACACCGCCATCGAGTTCATCGAGACAGAGGACCCCGACGCGCTGGTCCTGAACTTCGCGAACCCAGACATGGTCGGCCACACCGGCGACTTCGACGCGGCGGTGACCGCCGTCGAGGCCGTAGACGAACAGCTCGGCCGGCTGGTCGAAGCGATTGGGGCCGCCGGGGGCCACGCTATCGTCTGTGCCGACCACGGCAACGCCGACGACATGGGGACCGAAGACGACCCGCACACGGCCCACACGACCAACCCCGTCCCGTTCATCTACCTCGGCTCTGACGGAACCGCTGACGGCCGGACCGCCCGCGACGGCGGAACGCTGGCCGACCTCGCGCCGACGCTGCTCATGCTCATGGGTATCGCCCAGCCGGACGCGATGACCGGCACGCCGCTGGTCGAGTAACGGGCGACGCGACCGCGCTATTCTTCGAGTAGCGAGAGGTATTCCGGCGGTACACGGTCAGTCGTGTACGTCTCACTCCCGCGTTTGGTAATTCGGCGGTCGTCGGTCTGCATCCCGTCTGCGTCGACGGCGAACACGACGGGGTCGTCGGCGTGGCGACGCCCAACCTCGCGGGCTGCCGCGACGGAGTCAGAGAGGTGGACCGTTTGGCGGCCCATCGGCCGCAGTCCGTCCTCGCGTATCGACTCGACGTTTCGCGGAGCGGTCCCGTGATACAGCGTCGCCGGGACTGGGTCCTCAGTCGCGTCGAGAGTCACGTCGACGGAGTGCCCGTACGCTGCCCGGACGCGACCGTCTGTGGCCACCGTGCTTGGCTCGGCGCTGACTCCCGCTCGCTCGAACCGACCCTTCGGGTCTGTGGCGATGACACCCGCCAGCGCCTCGCCGTCGGCCCAGTCGTACTTCCGTTCGACTGCAGTGCGGAGGGCCGTGAACGCCGTCCATCCCGCCTCGTCCAACTCGATGCCGACGTCCTCTGGAAAGTGCCTGAGCGCCCCCGAGACGAACTTCGAGAGCTGTCGCCGTCGCGCGCCGTCGAGAACGAGGGTCCCCTCCCTGTCACAGATCGGGCACGTATCCCCCTCGAAGAAGCCGTCCTCAGAACAGCGACGAATCACGTCTGGCATGGTTGACGATCGGTCGCGACAGCAAAAAGCGCCATGCGGCCTACGCGACGCCCGCGGTATCGACACCCAGTGGGGCTTTCACCGGCGGCCGTGGCATCGCTGCTGGCAAAGGTGGCATGAATTATCCGGTCCGGTGGCCGGGTAGCTTCAAGTGGATACAGTCGTCAGTGAGCCATAGCGAGATGCCGTCCCCAACAGACCTCGAACTCGGCGGTGACCGGGCCGATGTGTATCGGTTCGTGGACCGGAACGGCCCCGTCGCGCCCGCTGAGGTGGCCGAAGCCATCAGCGTCGACCCCGAGCGGTTCCAACACCACGTCTCCATTCTCAAACGCGACGACCTCATCGAGACCACCGAGGACGGGAAGCTCACCGTCGCGCTCCACCACGGCGAGACGGCCGAACACTACGAGGCCGGCGTCAGCTACGAGATCCGCCCCTCCCGACCCTCGGACCTCTCCGGCGTCGTTGGGACG
>JBEQBH010000192.1:0-3393 GCA_041639955.1 Halobacteriales archaeon
CACAGCGTCCGCGCCGTCGCCGGAGCGACCGGTGACGGGCCGATAGACTGGCAGGCGGTGGCCGACGCCGCCAAGGAGTCGACAGACGCCGGTGACCTCACGCTCTCGGCGGCGGAGACGGAGGGGTACACCACCGACGTCCGCGACGCCCGGGACCGGGTCCGCGAGGTCGGCGGGCTCGACTTCGACCTCCCGGAGACGGTCGAGATTCAGAACCGCCACCACTGGATAGACGCCAACGTCGCCACCTTCGAGCGCGTGATGGCGCCTATCGAACAGCAGGCCGAGTACATCCCGGGCGTCGCTCGCGTGGTCAACACCGGCTCGATGGCCTTCGCACTCTCCTTTCTCGGGAACAACGTCCTGGGCCAGTACGACCCGCTCTTGCTCGCCGACAACGACGACCACGCGCTGTATTTCGTCCGGCCGAACATCCAGCGCGTCGCCGGTCAGCTCGGCGTCGACGGCGACCGCTTTCGCCGCTGGATAGCCTTCCACGAGGTGACCCACGCCGCCGAGTTCGGGGCCGCGCCGTGGCTCTCCGAGCACATGGAGGAGACGATGGAAGAGACCATCGAGAAGCTCTCAAGCGGCGAGCTCGACCGGTCCTCGCTGGGCGAACTGGACACCACGATGACCGCCGTCGAGGGGTACGCCGAACTGCTGATGGACCGCGCCTTCGACGACGAGTACGACGACCTCCGCCGGAAGGTCGACGAGCGCCGACAGGGCCGGGGCCCCGTCGCCCAGCTGGTCCGGCGGTTCCTCGGGCTCGGAATGAAACGCCAGCAGTACGAGCGCGGCAAGGCCTTCTTCGACGAGGTGGCCGACCTGCGCGGCGTCGCCGCTGCGGGGCGGGTCTGGGACTCGCCGGAGACGCTGCCGACTGACGAGGAGATAGAGACGCCGCGGCTGTGGGTCGAGCGCGTCCTGGACTGATACCGGCGTCTCGGAGAAGCGATTTCACCGGCGGCGGGACGAATCGGTCGTCACAGGAATCCCAGACCCGATTGTGAGGCTATCGGCAAGATGTTTCGAAGGGACAGTTCGTATCTGAGAGCGGTGTCAGAAGTACGTGTCTCTGAACTGAGACAGGAGCCAGAGTACCGGTCCGAGAGCAAGTACGAGACCCAATATCCCCACGAGATAGTTTCCGTCCACGAGCCCCCGAGCCCACCCCATGCCGAGCTTGAAAACTGTCAGGAAGAGGAGAGCTACCAGGACTCGGCGGAGCGAAAATCCCACTCCTTTCGTATTGGATTCGCTCGCGCGCATTTCGAAGAACATTGTCGCGTCTTGTCATAAGCGTTCTCCCGTTACGTTCGCAGATGAACCGAGCAGATATTCCACTGTCCTCTCCCTGAAGCAGCAGTGACGACTTCTCAACATAGTCGTGAATCGGTCATAGAGCTGAGTCACCGACCTTAGCCGTCCGAATCTACATCCCCGAGTGCGGCCAAGCCGCCGATGCTGCTGGTCGCAAAGAATACCGCACCGCCGACGAGAATCGGTGGGACAGTCACAGAGTGAAACCCGTCCAACACGTAGTTCCACCGTACGTCCCCGGTCTCCCGGTCGAAGGCGGTTATCGTTTCCCGCAGTTCGGTGGAGACGTATTCGGACCCGTCGACCATCGCGACTACTGTCTCGCTCCCGACCGAGAACCCTTGAGCGTACACCTCGTCGTCGTGTCGCCACCGCGTCGCTTCGGCCTCTATATCGACCGCGAGCAGCGCCTCGTCGTTCGCGACGAACGCTGTCCCCTGGTCCACAGCCACCGTCGTGTTGAGCGTCTCACCGGACTCGGGCAAGCGGATATTACGGTTCCGGTCTCCCGTTTGGCGGTCGTGGATGCCGAGTGTGGTCCCGTCGACGACGAAAACGCCACGCTCAGTTGCCACCGGGTCGGCGCTCGTTGACGGGTCTGCCAATGCTCTCGTCCAGCGAGTCGTTCCATCGCTGAGGTCGAACGCCGCGAGGCTGTCCGTTCCGTCAATCCGACCGACTGTGTAGACGGTCCCGTCGTAGATTGCGGGTGTGAGTTGCTGCTGTGATATCCCGGCTGTTTCCCAGTGCGGTTCGCCGTCCGCCGCTCGGAAGGCTTCGAGGCCATCCTGGTACGGAACGATGATGATACCCGACCGTTCGTCGACGGCGATTAGCTCCGACAAGTAGTTCCCGCCGGTGCGTTTCGACTCCCCGAGAGGGCGTCGCCAGACGATGTCTCCGTTTCGTCGGTCGAGGGCGACGAGCTCCTCGCCGTCTGCCACGACGAAGAGTTCGTCGACGAGCACTCTGCCGTGGTCGCCGTCCCCTTCGAGACGTGTCTGCCACTGTTCGCTACCGTCCTGTGCGTCGAGTGCAATGGCGCTTCCCTCGTTGCTGGGATCGAAGTTCGTGGTGTAGACGGTTCCGTTGGTGACCACCGGGTCCCACCGCGTGAAAGCCGCCGACACCCACGCCAGATTCCCCCGCGGGGGTGCGGAAACGTCTGTCGCGAACGTGTTCCCGCTGTTTGCCCCGTGTTGTGTCCAAGTCCCGTCGGGGACGGCGGGCAACGGTGTGTCCGGCTTGGCCGACGGAAGGACCGATATGCACCCCGACAGTGCTGCGGTACCGGAACAAGCCGTCGCGAGGAATCTACGCCGGTTCATACGGGCGATAGATAGCTCTGTGATTGCCGTCTCGTACTTTCTGGAGGGCGCATTCCTGTCGTCAAATACCTAAGTACTGTTTAGATATATGTTTGATGTGCAGGCCCACTGACCGGGTGTTGCAGCCGGATATCGGTGAAAACCGTTGTCTCACGCTTCTGTTCTCGGCCGCCTACTGTCGCCTGTCTCCGTCCGTCGCCCGTTCCCGCTCGTCCGAGTCCTCGGACTGCTCTCTGCGCTCCCGCAGCCGCTGTCCGGGTTTCGGGCCGCGTTCGCGGTCGTCCTCGTAGGGGGTCTCGGCGATGCTGTCGGGGAAGGTGAACTCCGCGAGCGCGCCGCCCACGAGCGTCGCGGCGACGCCGACGCCCACCGCGACCACTACCCCGCTGGACCCCCACAGCGTCACCAGCGTCATCGAGACCCCGACCAGCAACGCGAAGCCGACCTTCAGCTGGACGAGGAACTTCTCGCGGTCTTCCTTCGTTATCGAGGGACCGACCATCAGCGGATACCCATCAGTAGAACCCCCGCTCTACGTCCTCGTCGATGACGTCCTCGAACTCCGTCTCCAGCAACTGTTCGGCCTCCTCGAACGTGTCCGTCAGGTCGTCCATCCGGTCGGGGCGGTCGTACTGGTCGTACTCCATCGGGCCGTAGGCGGGCGAGTCCATGGCGTCGAGCATGTCCTCGACGAGCGCCCGCGGCGTCGTCGGCGCATCGGCGTGGGTCTCGATGACGG
>JBEQBH010000193.1:0-3391 GCA_041639955.1 Halobacteriales archaeon
ACTCTGCGAGTCCCACGAACCACGAGCCGGTTCCCAGGCCGCGAACGAAGTGAGCGGCCTGTGTTTTTCCCCATGTTTTTGCAAGGAGCGGTGCCCGCAGCGCGCCGAAGGCGCGCGAGGACACCCGACGCAGTAAAAAGTGGTCTAGAAGTCACCGAGTCGTCGCTGCCCACTCTCCCCGTCAGTAAATTCGGCGGCCTTCTCCAGGGTCGACCGGAACGTCTCCTTCTGGCTGGGGTCGTACAGCGTCGCGGCCGGGTGGACACAGACCATCACCGGCTGCGGGTTCCCGTCGACGGTCATGTCGGTCACGTCGCCGGCCTCGCCCGTGACGGCCACGTCCCGCTCTAGGAGGTGCTCGCCCGGGACCTTCCCGAGCGTGACGACGAGTTCGGGGTCGACACGCTCGACTTCGGTCTCCAGATACCCCCGACAGTTCGCCAGTTCCTCCGTGTGGGGGTCGCGGTTGTCGGGCGGTCGACAGCGGACGCAGTTGGTGATGCGCACGTCGGCCCGGTCCAGCCCGACCTCGCGGAGCGTCTCGTCTAGCACGTCGCCGCTGCGGCCGACGAACGGTTCGCCCTGCTCGTCCTCGTTGGCGCCGGGGGCCTCGCCGACGAACAGCAGGTCGGCCTCCGCCGGCCCGACGCCGTTGACTATCCGCGAGCGCGAGTCACACAGCGCCTCGCAGCGCCGGCACTCGGTCACGGTGAGCCCGTCCATGTTGCTCATGGCTGGCGGTTGGGGCGGAGGTGTATCAAGAGCAGGGGTAGCGAGGTCGACCGACGGGAGACCTCGAACCGGCACGGCGACCGCAGGGAGCCGTGGAGGAGAGCGAAGCTGACCGTAACGATGCGAGAAGCGAAGCGAGGTCGACCGCTCTGAACCGGAACGGCGTACCTGGCTCAGTCCGCCCGGCTCTCGCTGGCCGCCCGCGCCGCCAGTCGGGCCACCCGGAGCGGCTCCGGGCGGCCGCCCTCTGGCGTGTACGCCCGCACGACAGCGTCGGTTTCGTCGGGGTCGAGTCCGACGCTGCGGACGAATACGGTCTCGTCGTTGACCGACAGTTCGCGGCGCTCGGGCTGGGCGCGGTAGGTCGCCAGCCGGTCCTCGAGGGCACTATCGCTGTCGAAGGCGTCACGGAGCGCGTCGGCGAGCCCCGGCGAGGGCTCGAACGACACCGATAGCGTCGGTAGACCGGTGTGGTCGCGGATGGCGTGGAGGTCGAGCAGGTTGAACCACGCCGGCGCGATGCCGGAAAGAAACACGTACCCCAGGTCCTCGCGGCCCAGGCGGTCGAACAGCCGGCAGACGGCAGCCGTGGCGTCGCTCCCGCCGACGGTGCAGGTCCCGAACCCGAAGCCGTCGACCACTCGGTCCGCGCGGACGACGGCGCCGCCGAGCTGACTCAGCCGGTCCCGGTCCGACGCCGCGATGCCCAGCGCGCGTCGCCCCGGTTTCACGTGTTCGTCGTTTCGTCCTCTTTGATGTCTTTCAGTCGGTCGAGCAGTTCGTCGTTCGACGCGGTGAACTCGAATTCGACGTCCCCTTGATGGGCGTCCCCTTCGGTGTCGAGCCCATCGTCACCGTCGAAATCCGTGTCGTACTCCTGGTTCTCTTGTTCCGACTCGTCGTAGCTCCCGAACCCCATTGCGTGTACAACTATGTAGTTCAGGGTGAAAAATCACTCGCCGAATCCGCCGGACGGCACTCGCGTGTGCGCACACGACACGCGGACGCGAGACGAGCTACCTCGACTCCGGCGGGTCGACGTTCCGGTTGCCGCCGTGGGCGTCGGCGCCCTCGGTCGGCGCGGCCCAGCGGACCGCGTTGTCGAGCACCCGCTGGATATCGTCGCGGTGGTAGATGGGATAGGTCTCGTGGCCCGGCCGGAAGTAAAAGACCTTCCCGCGGCCGCGCCGGTAACAACAGCCCGACCGGAACACCTCGCCGCCCTCGAACCACGAGGTGAAGACGAGCCGGTCGGGCTCCGGGATGCCGAACGGTTCGCCGTAGGTCTCGGTCTCCTCGATGACGATGGCGTCGCCCAGGCCGTCGGCGATGGGGTGGCCGGGGTCTGTCACCCAGAGCCGCTCGCGCTCGTCCCCCTCGCGCCAGGTCAGGTCACACGGCGTCCCGAGCAGGCGCGTGAACGGTTTCGAGGCGTGGGCCGAGTGGAGGACGAGCAGCCCCATCCCCTCGGTGACGCGCTCGACGACCCGGTCGACGATAGCGTCGTCGACCGCGTCGTGGGCGGTGTGGCCCCACCAGATGAGCACGTCGGTGTCGTCGAGTACCGCCTCGGTGAGCCCGTGTTCGGGCTCGTCGAGCGTCGCCGTCCGCGTGTCGTGACCCCGTTCCTCGAGCGCCGCCGCGATGGTCGCGTGGATGCCGTCGGGGTAGACCTCGGCGACGGCGTCGTCCTCGCGCTCGTGGATGGACTCGTTCCAGACCGTGACTGATGGCATGGCTGTGCTTGGGCGGGTGTGTGGCTAAAGGTAGTGCTTGCCCGTGACAGCTACCGTAGCCGCTTGGACGCGCTCCCGCCCATAGCGTAGCGTCGAGAAACACACAGTCCATGCTCCAGTGCTAGACACTCAAGCGGGTCCCGCCACTGGGCATAGCTATGGAGGTCCACACCGTCACCGCCGATGCCGAGACGTTCACCTGTAACGCCTATCTCGCGCTGGGCGAGCGGACCACACTGGTCGACGCGGGGGCCTGGGGTGGCGTCGTCGACGCCATCCGCGACCACACCGACGACCTTGATGCGGTCGTCCTGACCCACCAGCACGGCGACCACGTCCAGCAACTCGACAGCGTTCTCGACGCCTTCGACGCGGAGCTGTACGCATACGGCGAACACCCGCGCCGGGACCACGCGCTCGAAGACGGCGACGAACTGCTCGTGGGCGACGAGACCTGCGAGGTCGTCTATACGCCGGGCCACGCCGACGACCACGTCTCGCTGGTCTCGGAGCGCTCGCTCTTTTCGGGCGACGTGGTCGTCCACGACGACGGCGCCTTCGAGGGTGGCTCGTTCGGCCGGACCGACCGGCCGGGCCAGTCCCGCGAACGGGAGATAGAGAGCATCGAGGAGATACTCGACCGCATGCCCGACGGCGTCGAGGGGATGTACTCGGGCCACGGCGGCGTCTTCCACGGCGACGTCCGAAGCGTCGTCGAGCGAGCGCTGGAACGGGCTCAACGGCGCGAGCCGAAGTACCCCGAGGAGTAAGCCGCCGATATCGGCGTAAGCTTCTCGTCAGTTCGTGGGTAGTACATGGCATGCATCGGCGGACACTCGCCGGTTCGGGCCTGGCCGCCGCCGGGCTCGTCCTCGCCGGCATCCAGTTCACCCACGCTATACAGCAGACGGACATTCCGGTCG
>JBEQBH010000194.1:0-3363 GCA_041639955.1 Halobacteriales archaeon
ACGAGAGTTCCACCGGCGTCCGAAACCCCGTCGAGGAGATCGGCGACATCGTCGACGAGTACCCCGACACCTACTTCGTCGTCGACGCGGTGTCGTGTCTCGGCGGCGACTACGTCGACATCGACGCCCACGGTATCGACGTCATCTTCGCCTCCACGCAGAAGGCCTTCGCCATGCCGCCCGGCCTGGCCGTCTGTGTCGTCAGCGACGAGGCCTACGACCGCGAACTCGACCGCGACCAGGCGTCGTGGTACGGCGGTTTCCAGCGCTGTCTGGACTACTACGACCGGAAGGGCCAGACCCACTCCACGCCCGCCATCCCCATCATGCTGGCCTACCGCAAGCAGATGAAGTACATGCTCGAGGAGGGCCACGAGGCCCGCGACCAGCGCCACAAGGAGATGACGGAGTACGTCCACGACTGGGCCGAGGAACACTTCGGCCTGTTCGCGGAGGAGGGGTACGAGTCCCAGACGGTGACCTGCATCGAGAACACCCAGGACATCGACGTGGCCGCGACCATCGAGCAGGTGAGCGAGGAGTACGACATGGCCTTCTCCAGTGGCTACGGCGACCTCAGCGAGGACTCCTTCCGCATCGGCCACATGGGCGAACACACCGTCGAGAGCATCAAGGAACTCACCGACGCTATCGAAGACGTCGCCGACCTGTAGCGCGCTACCGGACCACCGCTTTGCCGGTCGGACCATATCTTGATATAGCCGGTTTTGGTATCCCCTCTATGCCCTCCGCCACGACAGCCGCTGCCGTCACCGGCGCGTTTCTCCTCGGCCTGGTCGCCGTCACCTCCGGCGCGATATACGCGCTCCCGCTTGTCAGCGACGGCACCGGCCCCACTGACATCGAGATTACCGACCTCGAACGACTCGATGCGGGCTGTCGTGAGGACGTGGCGACATACGCCAGCAGCCGGAACGGCCCGAACGGGACCTACGCGAAGACGAGCTTCGTCGAGACCGGCGCCCGGGACGCGGCCCTCTCGGCATGGGCCGAGCGCACCTCGCCGGCGGGCGCCGACTACAGCACCTTCCGCGTCTACGTCGATAGCGTCCGGACGGGCACGGTAAACGAGACCTGCGAGGTGGGCGTGCAGTACCGGCTCGAATACCGGGTCAGTGGCGGCACCGACGACGGACTCGTTCCGGATCCGAGCGGCCACAGCATCACCCATGTCGAGAACGGGCGATACGTCGGCTGTAGCTCGGTCGGCGAGGGCCCGTGGGCGGACGCCGGCTGCCCGAACCGCGCCCACGACCGTCCGCCCCGAACGTGGGCCAACGCGAGCGCCGACTAACATCGCGCGCCCGTCCAGCAGGCAGTGTAACCGACGGATTCTATAGGAACTCGCCACAAGCCCGCGGCATGACCACGGCCGCGCAGACCCCGTCGGACAACCCCTACATCGACGAGCCCGAGACGGACTTCTCGACCGTCGACGAACTCGACGCCGAGGCCGCCCGCGAGCAGGCCGACGCCCTCCGCGAGGCGATTCGCTACCACGACTATCGGTACTACGTCGAGGCCGACCCAGCTATCGGCGACCGGGCCTACGACGCCCTGTTCTCCCGGCTGCAGGAACTCGAAGACACCTTCGACCTCGATACGGAGGGCAGCCCAACCCAGCGCGTCGGCGGCGAACCCCTGGAGGAACTCGGCGAGGTCGAACACGTCGCGCCGATGGGCTCTATCGACCAGGGCGGCGAGGTCACCGAGGTGCGGGAGTTCGACGAGCGGGTCCGGCGAGGGCTCGCGGATACGGGGTACGACGGCCCGGTCGAGTACTTCTGTGAGCCGAAATTCGACGGCCTCTCGGTCGAGGTCGTCTACGAGGACGGCGAGTTCGTCCGGGCGGCGACCCGCGGCGACGGCGATGTCGGCGAGGACGTAACCGAGAACGTCCGCACCATCGCCAGCGTCCCCCAGCGCCTGCGCGGTGACTACCCCGACTTCCTCGCGGTGCGGGGCGAGGTGTACATGCCACGCGACGCGTTCACCGCCTACAACCGCGAGCGCGTCGAGTCGGGCGATGACCCCTTCGCCAATCCGCGCAACGCCGCCGCCGGGACCCTCCGACAACTGGACCCGACGATTACGGCCCAGCGCCCCCTCGCCGTCTTCTTTTTCGGCGTCCTCGATTCGAGCGCCGCGTTCGAGAGCCACGCGGATATCCACGAGCGGCTGCCCGAGTGGGGGCTGCGGGTCTGTGACCGAACGCGCGTCGTCGACGACATCGAGGCGGCTATCGACTACCGCGACGAGCAACTCGGCGCCCGCGACGACCTGGACTACGAGATAGACGGCGTCGTCCTCAAGCTCAACGACGGCGACGCCTGTGACCTGCTTGGCGCGACCAGCCGCGCCCCGCGGTGGGCCTTCGCCTACAAGTTCCCCGCCCGGAAGGAGGAGACCACGGTGCGGGACATCGTCGTGCAGGTGGGCCGGACCGGCCGGCTCACCCCGGTCGCGCTCATGGACCCCGTCGAGGTCGGCGGCGTCACCGTGACGCGGGCCTCGCTGCACAACCCCTCGCTCATCGAGGAACTCGGCGTCGCTATCGGCGACCGCGTCCGAATCAAACGGGCCGGCGACGTGATTCCGGACGTGGTCGAGGTCGTGGAGGGGTCGGGCGACGGCCACTTCGAGTTCCCCGAAGCCTGTCCGGCCTGCGGGAGCCAGGTCGAACGCGACGGCCCCATGGCGTTCTGTACCGGCGGGCTCACCTGTCCGGCCCAGCGGGAACGCTCCGTCGAACACTACGCCAGCCGTGATGGGCTGGACATCGAGGGGCTCGGCGAGAAGGCCGTCGAGCAGCTGTTAGCGGCCGGGCTGGTCGAGGACGCCGCCGACCTCTACGAGCTGTCGGTCGACGAACTGGCCGCCCTGGAGGGGTGGGGTGAGACCAGTGCCGAGAACCTCGTGGCCGAACTCGACGCCGCCCGCGAGCCCGACCTCGCCGACTTTCTCACGGCGCTTGGCATCCCACAGGTCGGCAGCGTCACCGCCCGGAACCTCGCCCGGGAGTTTGGCAGCTTCGAGGCGATTCGCGAGGCCGCCGAGGCCGACGACGAACCCGCGGCGGGACAGGTGACGCTGGGCGAGGCCGTCGGCGAGGACGCGAGCGCCGCGGCGTTCGAGGCCGTCCCCGACGTCGGTCCCGTCGTCGCCCGCAGCATCGTCGACTTCTTCCGGGACGAGGGGAACCGCGGGGTGCTGGGGCGGCTCCTCGACCACGTCGACCCCCAGGACGCCGAGGGAACCGAGGGCGATGCCCTGGACGGGCTCACCTTCGTGTTCACCGGCTCGCTCGCAGACTACACCCGCAGTGAGGCCCAGGAGCTGGTC
>JBEQBH010000195.1:0-3352 GCA_041639955.1 Halobacteriales archaeon
CCCACAGACGCCGTCCGGATAGCGTGGGGCTAAATGCTCAATTCACAGTGCTTTTATGCTGTGCTTGGCTCTTACGATGTAGATGTCACGCGCGGTGGTCGCCACGCTCGCCGCTGTCCTGCTGGTCGTCAGCCCCTTCGTCTCGTCGGCAGTGGCGGCACCGGACGCTGACCGACTGCAGACACCTGACAGGTTCGACACCACGACGTTCCGCATCACGCTCCACGAGAACGGGTCAGCCACCTGGACGATAGAACACTACCAGCCTCTGGAGTCGGTGAACGAAACCGAACGGTTCCGGGCCTACGCCGAGACCTTCGAGGACAACGAGACGGCGCTCTACCGGAACTTCGTCGCCGACGCGGAGGCGCTCACCCGGACCGGGACGAACAAGACGGGCCGACAGATGGACGCCCGGAACTTCCGCCGGTCGGCCGGCGTCGAGCCGGGACAGGAGCGGGGCTCGGTCCGGATGACGTTCCTGTGGACGAACTTCTCGCGGGTGTACGACCGCCGCGTTGTGGTCAGCGACGTGTTCGACGACGGGTTCTACCTGGGCGACGGCCAGCGGATGGTGTTCGAACACGAGACGTCGATGGTGTTCACTGCGGCCGAGCCCGACCCGGACTCCCTGAGCTCCCCGGACTCACTGGCCGGGAGCCAGTCGGTAACCTACAGCGGCGAACAGTCGTTCTCGGATAGCCGGCCGTACGTCGAGCTGGGCCCGCCCGGTGTCCAGGGGACGGCGACACCGAACACCACGGCCGCCGAGGCCGCCGCCGGGGAGAGCATGTGGCAGTTCGCTATCCTGCTTGCCGTCATCGCGCTGGGCGCGGTGGCCGCCGCGGCCTGGCGGTCCGGGGCCGCGGGAGCGGTGCTGGGCGGGGACGACGGCGACGCTGGGACCGCGACAGAGACGGCGACCCCCGAGCCCGTCGTCGAGGAGCCGGCACTGCTCGACGACGACGACCGCGTCATCAAGCTGCTGGAGGAAAACGGCGGCCGGATGAAACAGGTCGACATCGTCGAGACGACCGAGTGGTCCAAATCCAAGGTCAGTATGCTCCTCTCGGATATGGAGGAAGACGGCGACATCAGCAAACTCCGAGTGGGACGGGAGAACATCATCAGCCTCGCCGGCGAGGAGCCAGACGCGGCCGGCTCCCCCTTCGACGAGGAGTGAGAAACCCCCACAGGGCGCTTCCGAAACGGAATCGTTAAACGTTCCTCCTCCCTTGGTTTCAGTGTACGCTCTGGTGGTGTAGTCCGGCCAATCATATCACCCTCTCACGGTGATGACCAGGGTTCGAATCCCTGCCGGAGCATTTCCCGTTTTCGACCTTCGAGCGGCGGCGACACCGCCGGTCGATAACCGTTTTCGACGACGTGCCAAGCGACGCCGAAGGGCCGGCTCTTTCAGCCCGGCCACCGGAAGGGTCAGTATGGCTGTTCCGCTCGTGCCGACGCTCGTCGCTGTCGTTGCTCTGCTCGGTTGTAGCGCCTTCTTTTCCAGCAGCGAGACCGCGCTGTTTTCGCTCTCCCGGGAGTGGCTGGCCGAGGCGGCGCCGACGGACTCCCGGGCGGCGGCCGTCGCGGAAATGCTCGATGACCCACACCGGCTCCTGGTCACGCTGCTGGTCGGGAACAACGTTGTCAACATCACGCTGTCGAGCCTGTTGACGGCGTTGTTGGTCGACCGGTTCGAGCCCGGCATGGCCGTCCTCGCTACGACGGTCCTGGCCAGCACGGTCATCCTCATCGCCGGCGAGATTCTACCGAAAGCCTACGGGCTGGGCCACGCCCAGTCGTTCGCGCTCACCATCGTGGGGCCGCTGCGCCACGTCGAGCTCCTGTTGTATCCGGTCGTGGTCGTCTTCGACCTGTTGACCAGAACTTTCTCGGACAGAATCGGGGGCGAACAGTCTATCGAGAGGACCTACGACGAGGTCGAGTGATACTGCTGCTGTGTCCGAGACGGGGCCGCGAGTTCGGCCGTGTCAATACGGGAGTAAAAGGGAGACAGTCAGTGACCATCCCACGACGAGCGACAGTCGTCGCCACAGAAATGGGCCGTCTCGACGCCGTTGTCCTCTACCCACGTTATCACGCGGTGTGTCACTTCGTTGGCTATGGCGGTGTCACACACCGCACAGTTCGGGGCCTCTTCCTCGCCGATGTCCTCGTGGTGGTCCGATGTCGGGTCTACCATCTTACCGTAGCGTGGTCGTCGCCCTACTTAATCTCACATACTCGCCGACGAGCGGCCATTTCCCTCGCTACCGGTCTCTCGTCACGCTCTCGCCGGGTGTGGTCGTCGCGCCGGCCGAGAGCACGACACCGGCGTTGAGGCTGGTGTTGATAGCGGTCCGGGCGCCGTCGCCGGCGACGATACCGAACTTCCGGCGCCCCGTCGAGACGCGGTCGCCCTTGACCGTTATCCGGACCGGGTCGCCGTCGTGGCGGAGGTTCGCGACCTGCGTGCTCGCCCCCAGGTTCACGTCGGTGCCGAGTACGCTGTCGCCGACGTAGGAGACGTGGGGGACGTTCGAGTCGGCCATCACGACGCTGTTTTTCACTTCGACGCCGTGGCCGACGTGGGTGTCCTCACCCAGCATCGTCGCGCCCCGGACGTACGCGTTCGGGCCGACGGTTGCGCCCGACCGGACCAGTGCCGGCCCTTCGATGACAACGCCGGGTTCGATGACGGCGCCCTCCTCGACGACCACGTCGCCCCGCAGGTCAGCGTCGCCCCGTACCTCGCCGTCGATGCGGCGGGTCAGGTCAGCGACCTTCCACTCGTTTGCCTCCAGCAGCTCCCAGGGCCGACCCACGTCGAGCCACCGGTCGACCTCGACGGCGGTGACGTCGTGGGTCTCGATGACCCGTGTGACGACGTCGGTTATCTCCCGTTCGCCCCGTTCGCTCAGCTCGACGTCGAGCCACTCGCGGGCCGCTGCGGGGAAGACGTACGCGCCGGCGTTTGCGAGCTGGGTCGGCGGGTCCGACGGTTTCTCGATGATACCGGTGACCCGGTCGCCCTCGGTCGAGAGGACGCCGTAGTTCGACGGGTCCGGAACCGAGTAGGCCGCGATGGAGGGCGCCGCCTCGAAGAGGTCGGTGAGGCTGTCCTCGTCGTAGAGGTTGTCACCGTTCAACACCGCGAAGGGGCCGTCCAGGTACTCGCTTGCCGCGTCGACGGCGTCGGCGGTACCCAGTTGCTCCTCCTGGATGGCGAACTCGACCGGGACGCCGCCGTAGCTGTCGCCGAAGTACGATCGGACGGCGTCGGCCTCGTAGCCGACGACGAAGATGAGTTCCTCCGCGCCGGCCGCGATGGCCGTGTCGGCGGTGT
>JBEQBH010000196.1:0-3351 GCA_041639955.1 Halobacteriales archaeon
ACGCCCGACCGAAGCTCTCGGACCATACGTTCTAAAGCGGACGGGCGAGCAAAACGGCATCGTGTCTTTGTCGTCCGAATGACGACCCGGCAACTCATATACTCCTGGATAGCCACTACATGGTATGGATGGCGCCGAAAAGCGGATGCGGACTCGCCGTGGGGTCCTCGGGCTCCTCGCTGCGGGCGGACTGGCCGGGTGTCTCGGCGGTGACGGGACGCCGATTGCGACGCGGACGGAACCGACAACGACCGAGACGCCGACCCCACCGACGACAGACGGCGGGACCGACGCGGGGACCAGTCCGGCCGGGAGTTGCGCCGCGGACTTCGGCGACACGGACGAGCGGTACAAGCCGGGTGACCGCGACCTCGTCGCGACGTTCTCGTATCCGATGGGTGGGATGGTGTCGGCGGAGACAGTCGAGGGCGACACCTACGAGACTGTCGTCAGCTACCCCGCAGCCGACAGTGCCGACAACAGACACCTCATCCGCACGTTCCAGCGGGGTCCGGTGGACTACGACGTCGTCGAGGAGTACAGCTCGAAAACAGCGTGGGAGAAGGGCGAGACAGTAAGCTACGGCGGAACGGAGCGGCCCGTCGTGGTTTTCCCATCGGATGCGGCCCCCGTCTGGGTGTTCGGCGTCGAGGAGCCGGACGGGACCTACGAACTCATGACGAAGCTCCTCACGGGGCGGGGATACGAGCCGTGTGAGGATGCGTATCCTGCCATCTGTGAGCGTGTCGCGCGGTCGTTCGAGCCGCTGTAATCACTCGTCCAGGAACCGACACCAGTCGTCGCCTTCGGCCAGTTCTCGCAGCGCTTCGGCGTGATAGTCGACGAGCCGCTGCAGGCGCCGCCGTGCGAGTGGCTCACCGAACCGGCCCAGCGGAGCCAGCGGCATCGTGAACCGGACGTCGTCACGCATCAGCGTCCCACCGTCGACCCGTTCGAACGTGTGCGTGTGGACCAGCGACCCGAACACGCCGGATAGCTGTTCGTCCGCGAACCGTCTCGGCCGGTCCAGCTCCGTCACTTCGGCCGTGAGTTCGAACGGGACGCCGAACTGTCGCTGTTTGAACGTGACGCGGTCGCCCGCCTCCAGCAGGCCGGTCGCCCCCTCGGCGACCTCTTCGGGCATCGTGGCGACGTGGGCCTCGACGTGGCGCGCGAGGTCGAAGACGCGGTTCCGGGGCGCGGCTATCCGTGTCTCCCGGACGATGTGACCCACGAGCGGTCAGTCCAGCCGCTTGCTCACGTACGGCCCGTCCTGCTTGTAGCCGAGCTTCTCGCGGTAGTACTGACGTACGCCGATACCGGAGATGACCGCTATCTTCGGGAAGCCGGCGTCCCGGGCGAGCTCCTCCGCCTTCGCGAGCAGACGCTTGCCGTACCCCTTGTGCTGGTGGTCGTCGTCGCCGGCGGTCTGGCCGACGCCGACCGAGTTGCCGTAGACGTGGAGTTCGCGGACGAGCGCCGCGTCTTCGAGCTCCCGCCTGACGGGGTCCGTCGCCGCGGACGGCACGGTTCCGCCGTCCGCGTGGGAGGGGAACCGAAGCCGACAGAACCCCACCAGCACGTCGGTCTCGAAGTCCTCGAAGGAGATGAAATGCTCCGTGCCGCCACAGGCCTCGTAGGTCATCACGTTCAGCTCGATGTCCTCCGCGATTTCGTCCTTGTGGCCCGCCTCGCGACAGCGGATACAGTCACAGCTCCAGCCGTGTTTCTCCATCTCCTTCCAGGCGAGCTGTCGGAGGTTGGACTTCCAGACGCCGCCCTCGATGAAGTCCGCCGGGATGTCACGCTGGACCCGCTGGAGGCGGGTGTAGCGGGGTATCATGTCCTTGATTTCGGCGACGAGTTCGGCGGCCTCCTCGTTGTTCAGGGGGTCGAAGTCGTTTTTCTTCCACCAGTCGTAGGTGACGGTGCCCGGGACGACCAGGGTCGGGTATATCTTGAGGTAGTCGGGTTTCCAGCGAGACTCCGAGAAGATGCGCCGGAAGTCCTCCAGACACATCTCCTTGGACATCCCCGGCTGGCCCGGCATCATGTGAAAGCCGACCTTGAACGCGGAGTCCCGCAGGCGGCGGTTGGCATCGATGCTCGCCTGGACGCCGTGTCCGCGGTGCATCTCGCGGTTGATGCGCTCGAAGGTCGTCTGGACGCCGACCTCGACTTTCGTCCCGCCCAGGCGGAGCATCCGGTCTATCTGCTCGGGGTCACACCAGTCGGGCTTGGTCTCGAAGGTCGTCGCGACGTTTCGCACGTCCGCGGTCTCGTTTTCCGCGATGACGTCCTCCAGATACCGGAACTCGTAGTCGTCCTCCGCGAAGCTGACCTCCTCGGCGGGCTGGGGGTCGGCCTCGACGTCGAAGTCGTTCATCGCCTCTAGGGCGCGCTTGACGAACCACTCCTGGTAGTCGTGGCTCCGGGCGGTCATCGTCCCGCCCATGACGATGAGTTCGGCCTTATCAACCGGATGGCCTATCTCCCGGAGCTGATTGAGCCGCAGCGTGACCTGCCCGTAGGGGTCATAGTCGTTTTGCTCGCCGCGGGCCGCGGCGGGCTCGTGGCCGGTGTAGGACTGGGCCGAGGAGAACTCCGAGTCCGGCCCGCCGGGGCAGTAGAGACACTTCCCGTGGGGACACCGGTGTGGCGAGGTCATGATAGCTATCGGCGAGACGCCCGACGCCGTCCGAACTGGCTTGCGCTGGAGCACCTCCTCTAAGACCTCGCGGTGTTCCTGTGGGGCGTAATCGAGCAGTTCGGAGTTCTGTGGAACCTTCGGCGCCGAGTACTCCCGGCAGACGTCTATCTTGGCGCTCTCGACGTCGTCGCGTTCAACCTCGCCGGCGAGGATGCGGTCGACCAGCTCCGCACACACCTGCTGGAAGGCCTCGGTCTCCTCTGGTTCGCTCGTCTCCGTGCTCATCGCTTACCCGAACTGGTCGACACGGCCGAATAAGCGTGTCGCTCGGGCCTGCGGCGCTGGCGCACACGCCCACAGGGTTGAAGTCGTGAGCGTCCTACTTGTACGTATATGAGTCCTGATAGCGCCGACGACGACAGCGGGCGGCCCAAGTTCCGCGGCTGCGTGTTCTGTTACGCGGGCGAGTGGGCGTACTACGGTGCGAAAAAAGCCGCCGGCTCGGCCAGCGCTCAGTCGTCCCAGTAGTCCAGTTCGGCGTGCAAGTCGAGATACGTCGACAGCGACCGCGCCTCGCTGTCGCCGCCGGGCGCGGCGCCGGCGTAGAGGCCGACCATGTCGCGGTCGGGGTACACCGTGATATCCGGCTCCTCCATCGTCCCGCTCATCAGCAGGCGAAGCCCCTCGTCGCCGGCCTCGAT
>JBEQBH010000197.1:0-3341 GCA_041639955.1 Halobacteriales archaeon
CCGTCGACGTCGGCGACGAGTACCGCAGCGCCCTCCAGGCCGTCGGCGAGCGCGAGAACGCCTTCGACCAGCTCAAGGGCGTCGAGGGGCTGATGTCCGCGGAGAAAGTCCCCGAACCGATGGAGAAGGGCGTGCTCCGGGCGAAACACGGCGTCACCGCGTTCAAGGACGGCACCGTCCGCTACGACATGACCGACCTCCCGGTCACCGCCGTCAAACCCGCCGAACTCGATGTCACCGTCGACCACTTCCGGGAACTCGGCTACACCGAGGACGTCCACGGCGACCCCCTCGAACACGACGACCAGGTCGTCGAGCTCCGCGTGCAGGACGTCGTGCTCTCGGACGGCGCCGCCGAACACATGCTCAAGACCGCGGACTTCGTCGACGACCTCCTCACCCAGTACTACGGCCTCGAGCCCTTCTACGAGGTCGAGGAGCGCGACGACCTCGTCGGCGAACTCGTCTTCGGCATGGCGCCACACACCTCCGCCGCCGTCGTCGGCAGGGTCGTCGGCTTCACGTCCGCGTCGGTCGGATACGCGCATCCGTACTTTCACGCCGCGAAACGCCGGAACTGCTTCCACCCCGAGACGAAGGTCTGGTTCGAGAACGAGGACGGGGAGTGGCACCACGACCACATCGAGACGCTCGTCGAGGACCGTCTCGACCCCGAGACAGCCGACGAGGACGACTTCGGGACGCTCGTGCAGGAGCTCGACGGCGACGTGTTCGTGCCCTCGGTGACGGAAGACGGCGACGTCGTCCGGAAGCCGGTCGAAGCCGTCTCGAAACACGTAGCCCCAGACCACATGGTCGAAATCGAGACACACGGTGGGCGCGAGCTCACAGTCACCCCGGACCACGAAATCCAGTTCTGGGACGGACAGAACGTTGACGCTGCCGAAGCACGTGAACTCGACGGCAACGAGACACTGCTTTTGAGCACGCGCGTTGATTCACGCCCCGAGCCCGGAGAAGCCGTGGCAACCGATGGCGGCCCGACGGTCCTCGACGATATCTCCGAAATTGAGTACGTCCAGTCTGATACTGCACACACCTACTGCCTCACAGTCGCCGACACGAACTCCCTATTCGCGAATGGAATCGCGGCGAAGCAGTGCGACGGTGACGAAGATTGCGTGATGCTCCTCTTGGACGGTCTTCTGAACTTCTCAAAGTCGTATCTGCCGGACAAACGTGGTGGGAGTGTCGCAGAGGATTCTCGACTCGTCGCTGTCGACCCGGACGACGATGTGCGATTCCTGACTTTCGACGAGTTCTGGAATGAGCTTGAAGCACCGATTGAAACTGACGGGAAGTTCCGCAAGCGGACCTGTTACACCGAAGGCTGGCAGACGTACGCGTTCGACGACAACCACAATGCGTCACTGAAACCGATCGAGAAAGCAATTCGCTACCGGGCGGACGACGACGAGCAACTCGTCCGCGTAGAGACGCAGTTCGGTCGATCACTGGAGATAACGGAACACCACAGCCTCTTCCGATACGACGGTGGAATCGAGGAGGTTGCCGGCGCGGACCTCGAAGCCGGTGACCTGGTCGTTGCTCCACGCGACCTCGATGTCGATACTCGGGAAACGATCCTGGATGTCGCCGACTGTGTCGATGACCCGTACGTTATCATCGACGACACCGTCGAGGACCTCCTGCGGACGGCCTGGGAGTCAACTGACCGAGGGAGCGAGACTCACGGGGCGTTCAACGCGGGCCTCGCATACCGGCTCGATAGATCGAAACTCGGATTCGAGCGGTTCCAGCAGATTCTCGCCCACACCGAACTCGACGTACCGATTGATATCGAAATCGGACTCGAAGGATCCTCACTCGGCATTACGCGAACAATCGAGGTTGACGAGGACTTCGCCTGGCTCCTAGGCTTGTTCGTCGCCGAGGGAACCACCTCGGGCGTCAACCCCTGCATTCACAACGCCGACGAGGACCTCATCGACCGTGCGGCCGACATCGCGGCGGACAAACTCGGGACCGAACCGGAACGACGCTGGTCGAATCGCGCCTACGAACTACGGTTCCCCGCCGTGTTCCGGGAGGTACTCTACTCGCTCGGATTCGAGAACGCTGATTCGTACGATTCGAGCGAAAAGGTCGTTCCCGAGTGCATCCTTCACGCGCCTCAGCCAGTGGTACTCGACTTCCTGCGGGGCTTTATCGCCGGTGATGGGAGCGACAAATCCAACGACGGCGTAACGACGGTCGGCTTCCACACGACCAGCGACGACGTGAAAGACGGAATCGTGTTCCTCCTGCACCGTCTCGGACTCGTCGCGAACGTCTCGACGAAAACAAACCGTGACGGCAACAGACAGGACATCCACACCGTAACGGTCTCTGGCGGCGCGGACGACAACCCGCTTCATCAAATCCTCGACGGGGACGACCCGTATCTCTCCAAGGGTCTCGTCGTCTCGATTCCGTCCGTGCTGATGGAACTCCGAGAGATGGACATTGCGGGAGTGAAACAGACGATTCCGAAGTACCTGAAGCGTCGCGACAACATCTCGCTGGAGAAACTCACCGAGATCGTCGACACGCTCGACGAACAGAAATTACCGCCACAAGCAGAGGCTGCCCTCGAGGAACTACGCCCTCTCGTAGACGGCGACCTCTCATATCTGCGCGTCAAAGACATCGACTCTGTCGACTACGACGGGTATCTCTACGACCTCCAGGTCGGGGGCGACCCCGTCTTCACTGCGAACTGGCTGTACGCTCACAATTCCATGGACGCGCCGCTGGTGATGTCCTCGCGCATCGACCCCTCCGAGATCGACGACGAGGCGCACAATATCGACATCGATCGCGAGTACCCCCGGGAGTTCTACGAGGCGACCCGGGAGCTGGCGGACCCCGAGGACGTCGAGGACCTCGTGACTATCGCGGAGTCGACGCTCGGCACGGACGAGGAGTACACGGGCTTCGGGCACACCCACGGCACCTCGAACATCCACCTGGGCCCGGAGCTGTCGGCGTACAAGACGCTGGGGTCGATGATGGACAAGATGGACGCCCAGCTCGAGCTCTCCCGGAAGCTCCGGTCGGTCGACGAGACGGACGTCGCCGAGCGCGTCATCGAGTACCACTTCCTCCCGGACCTCATCGGGAACCTCCGGGCGTTCAGCCGCCAGGAGACGCGGTGTCTGGACTGCGGGGAGAAGTACCGCCGGATGCCGCTGACCGGCGACTGCCGGGAGTGCGGCGGCCGCGTGAACCTCACCGTCCACGAGGGCTCCGTGAACAAGTACATGGACACCGCCATCCAGGTCGCCGAGGACTACGACTGCCGCGAGTACACGAAACAG
>JBEQBH010000198.1:0-3321 GCA_041639955.1 Halobacteriales archaeon
GTCGTCGCCCGCGAACTCACCGACGACGTCGCCGAGTGGCTCGAATCCGAGGGCGTACCCGCCGTCGACCACCTCGACACCCGCGACATCGTCACCGAAATCCGCGACGAGGGGGCGATGAAATGCGGTATCGCCGCCGGCCCCGACGCGACCGAACAGGACGCGCTGGACGAACTCCACCAGTGCAAGCACATGTCAGACCACGTCGACATCGGCGCACAGGTCTCCGTCGACGAGGTCGAGACCTACAACGAGGGCGGCGACGGGTCGACCGTGGCGCTGGTCGACTGCGGCGCCAAGGGGTCTATCATGAGTTCCCTCGTCGAGCGCGACGCCGTCGTCCACGTCTTTCCCTACGACGCCAGCGAGGCCGACATCGAGGCCGTCGATCCGGACCTTCTCTTTATCTCGAACGGGCCCGGCGACCCGGAGAACTTCGAGCAGGCCGGCGAACTCGTCGAGACCTACGTCGGCGACGTGCCGCTTGCGGGCATCTGTCTCGGACAGCAGGTCGTCGCGAACGCGCTGGGCGGCGAGACCGAGAAGATGGAGTTCGGTCACCGCGGCGTCAACCAGCCCGTCCGTGACCTCCGGACCAATCAGGTCGTCATGACGACCCAGAACCACGGCTACACCGTCGCCGACCCCGGCGACAAACTCGACGTGACGCAGGTCAACGTCAACGACGACACCCCGGAAGGCCTGGAGAACGACGACCTGGGCATCATCACGCGCCAGTACCACCCCGAGGCCAACCCCGGCCCGCACGACTCGCTTGGCTTCTTCGACGACGTGCTCGGGATGGCAGAGGAGTAGTTGCGCCGAGCAGCGTGAGGGCCGCTGGATATCCAGCGGCGTACGGAGCGTGACTGCAGGGAGTTTTCTCGACCCGTAGCGTAGCCGACGCAGTGGGAGCAGCGCCGTCACCGAACGGCGCTCACTCCGACTCGTCGACCGGCAAGCCCCGATACATCACCGTCTGTTCCTCGTCGCTGGATACCGCCTCGTCGGCCTCCGACTGCTGTTGCATGGGTAGGCCGCGGTACTGGACGCGGCTGGTGTTGTCGTCGCTGTCCAGCTCCTCGGGGACCTCCTGCTGTCGGTCCTCGATGAACGCCGTCACCGCTTCGAGTAAGTCCTCGTCGGTCTTGCGGTTGACCCAGCAGTGGTAGATGCTCCGGGGCGTCTTGAGCGCGAGCCGGTGGGCGCGCAAGCCGGTCTTGTAGCTCGCGTCGGCGATAGACTCGTGGGGGACTTCGATGACGCGGTCGGTCGAGCCCTGGCCGACGAGACAGAGCGTCCGCCGGCCGGTGACGAGTACGACCGTCTCGTGGTCGCGGCTGGGGGCGACCGTGTTCCGCTTGGAGCCCAGTCCGATGCCTCGCTTGGCGTTCGAGAGCACGTAGGCGGGCGACTCCGCCGGTTCGAGATACGAGACGGGCGGCTCGTGTAACGGCGGCGTGGCGAACCGACCGTCGGCGCCGGCCAGCAGCGGCGCTGTCACCGAGTCGCTGGGGGCTATCTCCGAGAGCGTCTCCGCCCGGTCGTAGACGGCCCGGTCCGTCATTGCGCTCCAACCCTTCCGGTAGGTCCCTGCGTTCTCACGGGCGTACGCTCTCGCCCGCTTCTAATCACAGTTCTGTATGTAGTGTTATTACTCTCGAAGGGTGTAAGATGTTAGTTAAACGGCCGCCTACGTTGGATGGACGGTCGAAAATCCGGCGCGAGCGAACGGTCGATTCCTCGCCTCGCTATTCGCTTCCCCAGTCCCGCGCCGTCTTCGGGCGCTCGCTGACCGCCTGCACCGAGAGGGGCTGGTCGGCGGAGTTGATGGCTTCCAGCGCCGCCTCGGCGCTTTCTCGAGTCGAGAAGTACGTCACCGTCTCCTCGACACACGCTTCGAGCACCTCGCGGTCGCGGGAGGCCACGAGGTCGATGTCGCCGTCTTGGATGGCCTTGATGACGGCGTCGGTGTCCGCGTAGTCGTCGAGGCCCTTGACGTCGAAGTGCTCTTCGTAGCCCAGGATAGGGAGGTCGACCAGTGCCGTCCCGGACAGGGGGATGGGTTTGTCGACACTCATCTGTGCCTTCTGGTAGGCCTTGCCGAAGGAGCCGGCGGTGCCCATGACCTCGCCCGTCGATTTCATCTCCGGACCGAGACGCGGGTCCGAACCCGGCAGGCGGTCGAACGGCAGGACGACCTCCTTGACCGAGACCTGCTCGGGAATCTGCTCGTCGATGTCCATCTCGGCGAGGCTCTCGCCGGCCATGACGCGGGCCGCGAGTTTCGCGATGGGGACGCCCGTGGTCTTCGAGATGAACGGCACCGTCCGGGAGGAACGCGGGTTCGCCTCCAGGACGTAGACTTCGCCGTCACGCACGGCCAGCTGGACGTTCAGCAGGCCAACGGTGTCCAGCGCCTCGGCGATGTCTTCGGTGACCTCGCGGATGCGCGGCATCACGTCTTTGATTTCCTGTGAGCGGGGCGGAATCATACACGCCGAGTCCCCTGAGTGCACCCCGGCGGTCTCGACGTGTTCCATCACGCCGCCGATGAGCACGTCGTCCTCGTCGGCGACGGCGTCGACGTCCAGCTCGACCGCGTCGGCGAGGAACTCGTCGACGAGGATGGGCTTGTCGGGGGAGACACGCACTGCTTCCTCGATGTAGGTCTCCAGGTCGTCGTCGTTGTAGACGACGTCCATCGCGCGCCCACCCAGCACGTAGGACGGACGAACCAGCACGGGGTAGCCGATGTCGTGTGCGAGGTCGAGCGCCTCCGCCTTGCTGGTGGCCGTCCCGCCTTCGGCCTGGGCGATGCCCAGGTCGTCCATCAGCTTGTTGAACCGGTCGCGGTCCTCGGCGAGGTCCATCGCTTCGACCGACGTGCCGAGAATCTCACAGTCCAGGTCGCGACGGGCCAGTTCGTCTTCCAGGGGTTCGCCGATGTCGACCGAAGTCTGTCCGCCGAACTGGACCATCACGCCGTCGGCGCCGGTCGACTCGCAGACGTCGGCGACCTCCTCGGCCGTGACCGGCTCGAAGAACAGGCCGTCGGAGGTGTCGTAGTCCGTCGAGACCGTCTCGGGGTTGTTGTTTACGACGTGGGCGTCGATGCCCATCGCCTCCAGGGCCTGGACCGCGTGGACCGAACAGTAGTCGAACTCGACGCCCTGGCCGATGCGGATGGGGCCGCCCCCGACCACGACGACGCTCTCGACGTCGGGGTCGACGAGCAGTTCGTTGCGGTCGATACCCGAGATGGGGTCACGCGTCGAGTAGTAGTACGGCGTCGTCGCCTCGAACTCGCCGGCGCAGGTG
>JBEQBH010000199.1:0-3307 GCA_041639955.1 Halobacteriales archaeon
CTCGCGGCGAACCCCGTGCCGCTGTTGATTCCCGACCACCGCGTGCGTGACGGCCCGAGCGGCGCCCCGCCGGAGGTAGAGCAGAAGCTCCGGTCGGTCGAGGGGCTCTAGACGCTGGGTCGCCCGAGGCCAAGACCCTCGTGGACGCACAGTTCCAGCGCGTTGACGAGGTAGTGAGCGACGACGACGGCAAGCAGGCTGTTCGTGAGGACGAACAACACTCCCAGGGCCGCCCCGAGCGCGCCGGTGACGACCACACCCACCCGGCCCTGTGCGCCGTGGCCAAGCGCGAACGCCACCGAGGAGACGACCACCATGGCCCACGCGGGTGCACCCAGACCGGCGACCGGGACGCCGATGGCGGCGGCCCGGAAAAGCAGTTCCTCGACGATAGCGATTATCGGCAGGACGACCCCGAGCAGGACGACCCACCCGCCGGCGGAGTCAGGCGCGAGCAGCTCCCGCAGGGACTCGTCAACCCCGATACCGAAGCCGTCGGCGACCGCTGCGGCGAACTCGTTGCCCACCCAGAAACCGACGCCGGCCGCCAGACCGACCCCGACGGCCGGCAGCCCCGTCGAGAGGGCGTCGGACGTGACACCGAAGGCGGTGAGGGGTATCTCGAAGAAGAACGCACCGCCGAGCAAGAGAGCGCCGAACAGTCCCTGCGTGAGCGCGACGTTGGCCAGCAGGGCACCTGTCGAGAGCGCGTCGGAGGAGCGTGCCTCGACGTGCCGGCGTCTTCTGGCGGCGCGTGGCGTCTCGAACCGGGGGTAGGTGTCGTTGGCCGGACCCGCCGCCCGGAGCCGGTCGGGACTGGCCGTGCTGGCGGTCACGCCGCTCCCCTCACCGGAGAGCGAGCGCTGGGAGAGCTTCGAAAGGCCGAGCAAAACGGTCAGCAGAAATCCCGTGAGGCCGACGAACGCGGCCCACTGGGGCATCTATTGCGGGCTGGGACTGCCGCTGCCCTGTCGTCCGACCTCGTGTTCGAGGGCCTTGCCCGTGATGGACTTCAGCCGGTCGACCAGCGAGTCCTTCTCGGGCTCGCCGGCGAGTGCGACCTCGAGCACTTCCGAGATGTGCGAGACCGGGACGATCTCTATCTGCTCCTCGTACTCCTCCTCGATCATCACGTCCTGGGTGTTGGCCTCGGGGATGATGACCGTGTCCAGCCCCGCTTTGGCGGCGGCCTCTATCTTGTGGGTGACGCCGCCGACCGGGAGCACGTCACCGCGGACCGACAGCGAGCCGGTCATGGCGATGTGCTGTTCGATGGGGACGTTCTCCAGGGCGCTGATGACGGCGGTCGCCACCGTGATGGAGGCGGAGTCGCCGTCGACGCCGCCCTCGCCGGCCTGGACGAACTGGATGTGGACGTCCTTCTCGGAGATGTCCTCGTCGCTGAACTTCTTGATGATAGCCGAGACGTTCTGGACGGCCTCCTCGGCCATCTCCTTGAGCTGGCCGGTGGCGATGACCTGGCCCGGGCCCTGCGAGGGCGTGACCTCGGCCATCACCGGGAGGACGATACCGCTGTCCTCGCCCATGACGGCCAGGCCGTTGACGCGGCCGACGACGTCGCCGTCGTTGACCGTGAGCTCGTAGTCCTTGCGCCGTTCGATGTAGTTGTCCGCGAGCTGTTGCTCGATGGAGCGGGAGCGGCGCTTGGCCTGCAACACGTCTGCGCGTTCGGTCCGCTCGCGGTCCTCGGCGCGGGCGATGTCGCCCGCGACGCGGACCAGTCCGCCGAGGTCGCGGAACTTCAGCGTGAGGTGACCCTTCCGGCCCGCGCGGCGGCGGGCTTCGAGGATGAGTTCCTCGACGGCGTCCTCGGTGAAGTGGGGCAGGCGGCCGTCGTTTTCGACCTCCTGGGCGACGAACCGGGCGTACTTCCGGCGCATCTCGGCGTCGTCCTCGATGGTGTCGTCCATGTACACCTCGTAGCCGTAGCCCTTGATACGCGAGCGCAGGGCCGGGTGCATGTTCTCCATCGCGTCGAGGTTCCCCGCCGCGATCATGATGAAGTCCGTCGGGACCGGCTCGGTCTGGACCATCGCGCCCGAGGAGCGCTCGGACTGGCCCGTGATGCCGAACTCGCCCTCCTGGATGGCCGTCATCAGCTTCTGCTGGGAGCGGATGTCCAGGGTGTTTATCTCGTCGACGAACAGCACGCCCTTGTTGGCCTTGTGGATGGCGCCGGGCTCGACGCGGTCGTGAGACGGCGTCTCCATGCCGCCCGACTGGAACGGGTCGTGGCGGACGTCACCGAGCAGTGCACCGGCGTGGGCGCCCGTGGCGTCCTCGAAGGGGGCGGTCTTCTGGCTGGCGTTGTTGACCAGCAGGTTCGGAATCATCGAGTCGCTCCCTCTGGAGCTGTAGCGGAAGGCGAGATAGATGACACCCGCGGCGAGAATCCCCAGCAGAATCTGCTGGGCGATAATCAGCGAGTAGCCGATGACGATGGCGATGATAATCCACATCAGGAAGGTCCGCATCTGGTTGCGCTTGCGGGCCTCTTCCTTGTGGGCCTCGACTATCTGTTCGCCCTTCCCGCCCGGCACCGTGCGGACCTTGGGTTCGTTGCCGTCGTCGGGGTTGTGATAGACGAGAACGTCCTGTAGCTCCTCACGGGGCAACAGCTGACTCATCGCCTTCGCGAGCATCGACTTGCCCGTCCCGGGCGAGCCGATCATCATCACGTGTCGGCGCTGTTTGGCCGCCTTCTTGATGACGTCCCGTGCATGGTCCTGGCCGATGACCTGGTCGACGAGGCGGTCGGGCACCTCGATATCCTCGGTCGAGTCGATTTCCAGTCCGCCCAGCAGTTGCTCTTCGGCGTCCTGGAACTCGGACCCACCCTCAATCTCGACGTCGCTGCCGAGAGTCGTGTCCGACGTTGCTCCGTCGTCCGGGGGTGGCGCCTCGCCCTCGGAGTCAGACGCGTCGTCGGCCAGCTCCTGACCGCCGGCCGGCGTCTCCTCCTCGGGTTCGGTCGCCTCCCGGTCGGCGTCGGGAGCCGCGTCAGTGTCGGTGTTGTCGCTCATACAAACGTTGTTAACATCGGTTTGGAAGGCCTGTCCACTGATATACTTTCTCCCCGCGGGTGGCGTTGCCATGCCCTCGTAACCGCCAGACAGCGGCGTGTCTGACGGGCGGATTTCCGCGCTGGTCGGCGGCCCGTCGGGTTTATCAGACCGCCAGCCGCACGTCACTGTATGCGCGGGTTCTACATCGGTCGGTTCCAGCCCTATCACGACGGCCACCACGCGATGGTCGGCCGCATCGCCGAGGAGGTCGACGAGCTTGT
>JBEQBH010000200.1:0-3295 GCA_041639955.1 Halobacteriales archaeon
GAGGACGGGCGGCTGTCGCTCGAACTCGACGCGGGGTCAGTCGGAGCAGACGGCGCCAGATGGCCGGTGTCGACTGTCCCCGAGCCACCGTTCCTCCGCGTCGAGGCGCGGTGATGTTCGGTATCGACGAGACGGGGGCCGTCGACTTCGCCACCGAGTCGTTCGCGTCGTGGCTGGACACGACGCCGGCCAGCCTCACAGGGACGCGGTTCGAGACCGTCGTGGCGCCGGACAGCGGCGACCCGCTGACCGATGTCGAGGCGCTTCGGGAGCGACCCGCCGGGCGGACGCGGCGCTGTCAGGCGTTCGTCCGCCGGGGCGACGAGCCCGTCGCGGTGACCTTCGAGTTCGCCGCCACCGAGCGGCGACAGGTCGTCGGCACCGTCCAGCGACGGACCGAGCGGTACCGGAAGCTCTTCGAGGAGAGCCACGACGCCATCGTCCTGTTCGAGATTGTCGACCAGTGCCCGGTCGTGCGCGCCGTCAACGCCGCGTTCGTCGCGACGTTTGGCTACGAGCGAAACGACATCGTCGGGGAATCGCTCAACGAGTTCATCGTTCCGGACGGGCTGTGGGACGAGGCGACCGATTACGACAAGCGGACCGCCGCCGGCGAGACGAACTACGCCGTCGTCAGCCGGAAGACCGTCGACGGCCGCCGGGAGTTCGTGTACCGCGGGCTCACCTACGCGACGGCCGACGACCACCGCTACGGGTTCGCCATCTACAGCGACGTGACCGACGACCGCCGTCGCCGTCGGCGGTTACAGGTCCTCCACCGGGTGTTGCGCCACAACATCAGAAACGACCTCTCGGTCGTCATCGGGACGGCTGACTACATCGAGGGGACGAGCCACGAGTGCACGCACCGGGAGGCCGCCGCGCGGATACTCACCGCCGCCGAACGCATCTCGTCGGTCAGCGAGCAGGCCCGCGCCGTCGAGCGCGCGCTTGCCAGTCAGTCCGACAGAGCGATAGACGCAGCGGAAGTGGTCCGCTCGGTCGTCGAGACGTACGACTGCGTCCGGACGGAGGCGCCGACGACCGCGGCGGTCACCGGCGGCGTCGGGGTGTACAGCGCCGTCGAGAACCTCGTCGAGAACGCCGTCGCCCACACGCCCGACGGGACGACGGTGCGGGTCACCGTCAGCGACGAGGCCGACGAGTGGTGCCTCCGAGTCGCCGACGACGGCCCCGGCATCCCGGACATCGAACGGGGCGCTGTCTTCGACGACGAGGACATCACGACGCTCAATCACGGCACCGGGCTGGGGCTCTGGCTCGCCCGGTGGGTCGCCGAGTCGGCCGGTGGGGAGCTCCGGTACGACCGCGACGACGGGTGGACGGTCGTGACGCTGGTGCTCCCGCGGGCCGACACCGACGACGTCCTCAGCCCGCGCGGTGTCGAGTCCGGTCCGACAACGGCGCAGTGACTACAGCCGGTCGGCGATGTCCTCGGCGAAGTAGGTGAGGATGAGGTCGGCCCCGGCCCGCTTGATGGAGAGCAGCGACTCGTAGGCGACCTCGTCGAGGTTGAGCCACCCCTTCTCGGCGGCGGCGTGCAACATCGCGTACTCTCCGGAGACGTTGTAGGCGGCCACGGGGTGGTCGTAGTCCTCGCGGACCTGTGCGACGACATCGAGGTAGGGCAGGGCCGGTTTGACCATCAACACGTCCGCGCCCTGTTCGACGTCGAGTTCGACCTCGCGACGGGCCTCCCGGGCGTTGGCGGGGTCCATCTGGTAGTGGCGCCGGTCGCCAAACGCAGGGGCCCCGTCGGCGGCGTCGCGGAACGGGCCGTAAAAGGCCGACTCGAACTTCGCGGCGTAGCTCATCACGGGGACCTCGCTGTGGCCGTCGGCGTCGAGCGCCTCACGGATGGCCCCGACCATCCCGTCCATCATCCCGGAGGGGGCGACCATGTCCGCTCCTGCGCGTGCGTGACTCACCGCGATGTTGCCAAGCAGGGAGAGCGTCTCGTCGTTGCGAACGGTCAGGTCGGGGTCGTCCTGGGCGTCTTCCTCCAAGAGCCCGCAGTGACCGTGGCTGGTGTACTCGCAGAGACAGACGTCCGTGATGACGTAGGCGTCGGTCGCCTCGGTGATTCGGCGGACCGCCTCCTGGACGACGCCGTCACTGGCCCAGGCCCGCGAGCCGCGCTCGTCTTTGGACTCGGGGATGCCAAAGACCATGACGGCCTCGACACCGGTCTCCAGAACCTCCTCGACGCGGGCCACGCTCTCCTCGACCGGCACCCGTTCGTGGCCGGGCATCGTCTCTATCGGAGCCCGCTCGTCGGCCGTCGCGTCCACGAACACCGGAGCGATCAGGTCCGACGCCGATACCTCCGTCTCCCGCAACAGGGGGCGCACGCCGTCGGTCCGGAGCCGGCGTGGGCGACGCGTCATATCCATGTGCAGGTGTGTGGCCCTGAGCGGCATGAACCCACCGCTCGACGGAACGCAACTGATATGTCGCAGTCGCGATATGTCCGAAGCGATGGCAGCGGACGCCACGTCCCGTGGCCCGGTCAGAGTGTTCGCCGAGGACTACGGCCTGCTGGTCGTCGCCGGCCTCTTTGCCCTGCTTGGCGTCGCCGGTATCGCGCTGTACGTCTTCGGAGACACGAGCTACGCGGAGACGCTGCTCCGGCGGTACGGGTTCGCGGCGCTCCTGTTCGTGTTCGTCCTCGAAGGGGCGATGTTGCTGTACTTCGCGCCCAGCGAGGCACTCGTCCCGGCGGCGGTCACGGTGTTAGCCCAGCGGACCGGGGGGTACCACGTCCCGACGGTCGTCGGTATCGTGCTGGTAGCCGTCGCCGGGGCCACCGTCGGCCAGACGGCGCTGTTCCTGCTGGCAAAGCGGGGCGGTCGGGAGTGGCTGCTCGACCGCCCGTGGTTCCGCGTCGACGAGGCGCGGCTCGACCGCTTCGGGGCGGCGTTCGACAGGTACGGCGTCCTGGCCGTCCCGGCGAGCAACACGCTGCTTTTCACCCGCGGGATGTTGACCGTCCCCGCGGGGATGGCGGGGATGACGACCCGCCGCTTTGTCGCCCTCTCGGCGCTTGGGACCCTCTCGTTCGAGCTGTTGCTCGCGGGGGCCGCGATGGGCGTCCTCGAACTGCTGTAGGGCGTCCTCACCTGTCGTCCCGGGCGCCGCCGTAGTACTCGTCTGCGTCGCGGGTCCCGGTGATGATTCCCTTGCGGCCCTCGGTGGTGTAGGAGATGTCTTCGACTGCCGCAAACCGGGCGTCGACCACCTCGGAGCTGTTGTCGTTGGCCGCCACGTACGCCTC
>JBEQBH010000201.1:0-3262 GCA_041639955.1 Halobacteriales archaeon
CGCCGACGCGTCGGTCAGGACGTTCGACGACGCCGTGTCCCAGTGGTTACCGGACACGCTGACCGACGACTGGGAGGTCGTCGACAACGCCGCCCGCGCCGTGGGCGTCTTCCGCTCGTTAGACAACCACGCCCTGGAGAGTATCCGTGGCCCGGTACGCGAACTCGTCGACGGGATGGCGATGTTCGTCGACCGCTACGCCGACGACGGCGGCCTGCGTATCAAGACGCTGGACGAGCTCGAGGAGTACTGCTGGTACGCCGCCGGCACCGTCGGCACGCTCGTGACGGCCCTGGTCTCCCACGAAGCCACAGAGGAACAAACCGCCCAGATGGAGGCAAACGCCCGCGCGTTTGCCCTGCTGTTACAACTGGTCAACGTCGCCAAGGACGCCGCCACCGATATCGAGGAGGAGAACAACGTCTACCTCCCGCTGGAACTGCTGGAGGAGGAAGGCCTCGACCACAGCGACGTCGGCGACCCCGACAACGTCGACGCGCTGGTCCCGGTCATAGAGCGCATCACCGCCCGCGCAGAAGGGTATCTCGACGGCGCCCAGACCTGGCTCGAAGCGATGCCCGAGACCCGCGGCAACACCCTCTCGGCGTGGGCCATCCCCTTCCTGCTTGCGGTCGGGACCATCCGCGAACTCCGGGAGCGACCCGCCGACGTCATCGAACAGGGCAACGTCAAGATAACCCGCGACGAGGTCCACGCGGTCTGCCAGCAGTTCATCGGCGAGGGGTCGCCGGCTATCGGCGACCTGCGCCACCGCATCCGGGAGAAGCCACTCCACGAGTACTGACGCCGGCCGGACATTCCCCTATTCGCACCCAACGCTCAAGCCACCGCTGACCGAAGTCGTGGGCATGGCCGACACGCTCGAACTTCCCAACGGCGACGAAGTGACGCCCGAGGACGTGTTCCTGTACAACGACTACCCCTACCGGCTGGTGTGGCTCGACGGCGACGAGCACGCCTTCGAACTCTCGCCGCTGTACTGGGGCGACAGCGGGATGGACATCCCCTTTCGCGACCGCGAGGCGCTTGTCGACCAGTGGGAGCCCGAATCGAGGGGCGTGCTCACAGGGGAGGAGTGGGGTGACTGGCTCGACGACGCCAGCCGTGACCCCCGGTTCGACGACGACGAACTCGCCGAACTGGCCGCCGAACTGCCGAGTGACTGGGAGCCCGAGGCGTCGGACGACGACGGCGGCGGCCTGCTCGACCGACTCGGGTTCTGACTACAACCTATTAGGGCCCGGACGGCCCACGCTACCGTATGGAACTCCCTCTGCTCGCCGGCGGCGCCGGTGTCGTCGCGCTGTTGCTATTCGTCGCCGTCCTCAGGCGACGCGGCTCCGCCGACACCAGCGCCTCGAAACGTGCCCACGACGCCGCTCAGGAACGGGACCCGCCCGTCGAAATCGGCGGCACCTACGAGTTCGGCATCACGGAGTTTACCGACCACCACTCGGGCGACCGCGTCGCCGTCGGCAAGGTCGAAGGGTTCGTCGTCTTCACCGACGACGTACCCGAGTCGTGCTCCGTCGGTGACCCCATCCGCGCGACGGTCACCTCGTTCAACCGCGGCCACACCTCCGCCGACGCGTCCTACGAGGGACGAGTCTAGTACCGGGAGAAGTTCTCGTCCGGGTAGACCCGTCCGTCCGCCAAGTCCACCACGTCCAGTGTCGCCAGCCGACTCAACCGAGCGGCGGCGTCGGCTTCCTCGACGCCGAGTTCGACCGCCCGTGCGAGGACCCGCTCTCTGGTCGGCACGGACTCGATGAGCCCGTCGCTGTCGAGTTCCATCTCCTCGGCGACGATTGCCTTCAGGATGGCGCCACGTTCCCGTTTCGACGGTGTCCGCTCGCGGCCGGTCCACTCGATGCTCATCGTCCCGTCGTCGTTGAGATGCGAGACGACGAACCCGTCCGGCAGCGTCTCGGTCAGCGCCGCCACCAGGGCCGCCCGGTCGAGCCGCGCGGTGAAGTGATACCGATGGCCGTCCCTCGACCGGCCACTCTGGACGACATTCGCGCCCTCCTGTTCGACCGCCTCGGTAATCGCGGCCGCGAGGCGGTCGCCGATTTCGCCTGCCACTTCGTCGCGTTCCCGTGTTGCCTCCGCTACGTCACTGGCAAGTCGCTCGTAGGTCTCCATCCGTTCGTGTAGCGGCTCGTCGTCCATACGCCTCCACTCTGTGCCAGCGGATTACCTTTTGCGGCGCTACACGTACGGGCGGACACCGGACCGGGCTGTCGCGGGGTCACCAGCGGCTCGGTCGTCGGACGCTTCCCGGACCGCCCGCTGTATGGCGACGCCGGCGACGTCGTCCTCGGCGGTCCATGGAACAGTATCGACGAGAGCCCGGCGAGGGAGCTTACTCGGACACCGTCAGCCCGGGCGAGTCCGCCGGCGCCGAGAGCAGCCGCTTGAACTCCTCGTTTACGTCCATCACCGTCACCGAACAGCCGCACATGTCGAGAGAGCTCATGTACTCGCCGACCAGGGCGTCCCAGTGGTCGAGTCCCGCACCGTCGAGACGTTCCCGGAGCCGCCGGTTGACGACGTACAGTTCCATCAGCGGTGTCCCGCCCGTCCCGTTTACGATAGTCGCAACCTCGCCGGAGGGGTCGAGGTCCTCGAGAACTTCGTCGACGAGCCGGTCGGTAATCTCGTCCGCCGGCGCGAGCTCGGTGCGCTCGACGCCCGGTTCGCCGTGGAGCCCGATTCCGATTTCCATCTCGTCGTCGCCGAGGTCGAACGTCGGCTCGCCTTTCTCGGGTGTCACGCAGGCGGTCAGCGCCATGCTCATGGTCCCGGTCCGGTCGATGGCCGCCCGCGTCGTCTCGGCGACCGTCTCCAGGTCGGCCCCCTCGGCTGCTTTGGCACCGGCGACCTTGAGCGCGAACGTCGCCCCACAGACCCCGCGCCGGCCCGTCGTGTACTCGGAGTCCTCGACCGCTACGTCGTCGTTCACGACGACCGTCTCGACGTCCGTGTCAGTCTCCGACTCTATCATCTCGACCGCCGTTTCGAGATTCATGATGTCGCCGTCGTAGTTGTTGATGATGACGAGGACGCCCTCGCCGGCGTCGACGGACCGAATCAGCGTCTCGAACATATCCGGTGTCGGGGACGTGAACACCTCGCCCGAAGCGGTACCGTCGAGAAACCCCTCTCCGATGTAGCCCGCGAACGCCGGCTCGTGACCGCTGCCGCCGCCGCTTGTCACCGCGACTTTGCCCTCAACTGG
>JBEQBH010000202.1:0-3219 GCA_041639955.1 Halobacteriales archaeon
CAGTCGCCAGCGACGCTTCGACCTGCCGCCAGGCGGCGGCCGCCTCACCGAGGTAGTCCGCCACAGCGTCGAGACCGTCGCTTCCGGTCGGAATCGTCCATGTCGCGCCGTTGGCGCGGTCGACGGTGAGTTTGCCCGACCGGCGGCCGGGAGTCGACTCGACGCCGGTGATAGACGCGAGGTCGATACCGGTTTGTTCGTCCCCGTCGTCCCGACCCACGAGCACGAGGAGTCGTCGGTCCGTGACGACCACGACAGTCCGGTAGCCCCTGTCCGGTTTGCTGTGGGACCGCCCACCTTCCCTCTGGACCGTGACCCCGCGTTTCCGGTTCGTGAGCGCGTACTGCATCGTCTCGTCGGCCTCGACCAGCGCTATCGCGGGCTCGTCCGCGAGCGTGCCCGTAGAGAGGAACCCACCCTCTCCGGTCCGGGTGAGCACGTCCGGCGGCTCCTCGCCCTCCCAGTTCTTTAGACTGATAATCCGACCCATTAGTTGCGGTTACAGCACCGGATACTAAGAGGGTCACTTATCGCTTCTGAGAACAGGAGATTAATATAGCCGATTGCGGTGTTAATATTGTGTCTCGTTGGGGAATTAGGCCGCCGTCACCGTGTTCCGCTCGAGTCCCGGAACCACCCGGCTGACGCGTGTCTGACTTGGCTTTAGGTATCAGGCTCTCTAACGCTATGCCATGGCAGGCGTAGGACAGGGCGCCACGGTAGAGGAGAGCGATGCGGAGAGTGCCGGGGCGCCGCCGGCGCTCCGCATCGATACGGACACCTTCGCGACGCTGACCGGGGCAACCGGACGGGATAGCGCCGACGCGCCGACTATCGTCGGCTGGTTCGACTGCTGGCGTCGCTGACGTATCACGCCGGCCGCATGACACCAGGCGGGCGGGGCTGTGCGGTGTTTCGACGCGGCCTCAGCTGTTCTCGACGAGCCTCGCGGCGATGCGCTGGGCCCCGACGGTGGGTGCCTCGTCCGGCTTGTCGGCCGCCGTCGCTTCCACGTCGCGGTTCAGTTCCTCGCTGAGTCGCGCCTCGAACTCCTCGACGATGCCCGGGATACAGGCCATCCCGCCGGTCAGGACGATTGGCCGGTCCAGCGCCAGCTGGTACACCTTCATGTGTTCGTTCGCCAGTTCCGGCAGGAAGGTGTTTGCCAGTTCGTCGACCGCGTCGTCGAGGTACTCGTCGACGGCGTCCATCACCGACCGCTCGATGGTGAACTCGTGGGTGCCGCCGCCGGGCTGCTGGATGATATCGGTGAAGGGCTCGAAATCGACGAAGTCGGCGTGGTCCTCCTTGTACTCGCGGGCGGTCTGGGTGTCGATGTTGACACGGCCCTGGGTCTCCTCCTCGACGTAGTTCGCTATCATGCGGTCGACCTCGTTGCCGGTGACCGCACCGGTCGTGAAGGGCGCGAGCTGCTCGCCGCGGCGATACGCGGAGGCTTCGAGGTTCGTCGACCCCATATTGACCGAGATGAATATCTCGTCGATGGCCTCGAGGTCGTCGCCGAAGGCGGGGATGGAGCCACACAGCGACTCCGGATAGCTCTCCATGAGACTGAGACCGATACTGGAGTCCTCGATGACTGATTTCAGGTTCTCGAGGCCGGCCGGGTTGTCGATGGTCGGAATCGCGTAGACGACGCCGCTGTTTGCCGGGATGTCGTTTGCCTCGATGAGCGCCTCGAAGAACGTCTTGGTCATCTCGGCGCGGTCCTTGTCCTCCGGGAGCCCCGAGCGGAGCATGTACTCGACGCGGTCGGGATACTCCCGTGCCGCTTCCTCGCCGTAGAGGACCTTCTCCTCGCCGGTCAGGGCGTCCTCGTAGGTCGCCATACAGGTAAGCGTCCGGATGATGCGGTTCTCGGTCCCGTGGCTATCGGGGAGGGCGATGACAGTCCGGGTGCTGCCGAGTTTCACCCCGACCGGAACGGTTCCCCCACTCGTGTTGGTGTCGTCGGCGGAGTCGTCTGTCGGCGACTCCCCTTCGACGGCTTCGGCCGCGTCGTCGTCACTCATATACGCTCGGCAGTTATCGCTGCCCCGGTATATAACCTCACGTCAAGAATCAGCGCTGATACCGACCCGCGCTCGAACCTGTTACTCCATGGCGGTCAGCTTCGCGACGTACACCAGACTCAGCATGTGGTCGTCGACGCTGAGGTCGTTGCCGTCGTTGGTGGCCGTCTCGTCGATGCCCAGCAGGTAATCCGAGAGGTCCGACTGCACTTGCTCGGTAATCCAGTCGATGGATTCGTAGTACGCCAGCGCCTCGTCGGCGCCCTTGTATCCCGAGTGCATCAGCAGGAACTCCAGCCACTCGAAGACGACGATTTCGGCGGCGTAGGTCTCTGGCAAGGCCGCGAGGTAGGGCTTCTCGTGGCTGTCCCCCGAGAGGAACGGGAGCAGCTCGCGGTACAGCCCCGACCGGAAGGAGCTGCCGGACAGCATCTCCTCGTCGGCGTCCTCCAACCCCATCTCTAAGTTCGCCGGGTCGGGGACGTCCTCGTCGTCGGCCAGCCCGCCGTTGCGGTCGCCGCGCTGGCGAGCCATCTTCCGCAGCTCGTCTAAGTCGTAATCGCGCGGGTTGATAGTCATGCTATCCCTGTTTCATCTGTGCGAAGTTAAATCTTGCAGTCGGTCTGACGGTCGTCTGACGACGGTTCACGGCCGCTCGGCGGCGAATCTGGCGTCCGGGGTCAGTTACGCGTTTGATAATCGGGGCCGTATTTTTATACCGGCCGCCCTCGGAGTTTGGAATAGATGAACCGGGGTAAAGCGACCGGCCCTGCCCGGATTTGCGTGACCAACGCGAAAGGCGGGACCGGCAAGACGACGATAGCCATCAACGTAGCCGGGGCGTTGAGCGACCGGGGCCGGGACGTCCTCTTCGTGGACCTGGACCCCCAGGGCAACGCGACCGAGGGGCTGGGACTCGTCGACGCCTACGACTCCCAGCCGCCGTCGCTGTTTGACGTGTTGACCGGCGAGCCCGAGCTACTCGGCGACATCGTGGTCGAACACGAGGAGATGGACGTGGTTCCGTCCAACATCGACATGTTGCAGGCGGAACACGAACTCACCATCGCCGACCTCATCGCCCGTATCGACGCCCGCGGGCTCGACGTCGACCCGGGCGTCCTCTCCCAGTTCGCCATCAACGTGACACCGGAGATGGTAACGGGAAGTCACGCCCTCGACGCGC
>JBEQBH010000203.1:0-3203 GCA_041639955.1 Halobacteriales archaeon
TGGGCAATCGTCAGATGCGGGAACGGCATCGTGACAAAGGCGGTGTCGAAATACAGCCCGTGAATCGGGTTCGTCAGTTTCACCGCGACGATGGCGAGATAGACGGCGACCGAGAGGCGCCGGTAGAACCGGTCGCGATGAAACGAGCGGCCGGTGTAGGCCGAACAGAAGTAGAGCCAGGCGCCGACGGTCGTCAGCCCGACGATGAGACTGAGCGTGTACGCCGCGTACGCCGTCGCGGGCGTCGGCGCGACCAGAAAGGCCAGTTCCAGGGCGGCCCACCCGCCGCTGGCGGCCAGGAGTCCGACGAGCCCCCGTCGGGTGTCCGGGTCGGTGATCCGCCGAGCGCGAAACAGGGCGATGCCACAGCCGAGCGTGGCGAACGCGTAGGTGAACGTGTATGCGAGGAACGCAGACGAAACGCCGAAGAGAGCCATCTATGCCGTGACTAGTCGGTCAAGCATTTGAGTACTGCGGGGGGATTACAACCACTGATAACGACTGAGCCGGCTGACTGTCGGACAGTCGACATCCGGCGAGAGCTACAGCGCCCTCACAGCCACGGCGTCGACCGCTGCTGGATCTCGCCGGCCAGCGGTGTGGCCATCGTGTCGGCGGCATCCTCGCTGTTTGCGAGCGCCCACATCAGCTTGACCTTCGCGGTGCCGGGTAGCATGTCTTCGCCCTCGACGACGCCGGCGTCGAGCAGGTCACGGCCCGTGTCGTAGACACGGTCACACACGCGTCCTTCGAGACACTGGCTGGTCATCACGACCGGGATATCGAGGTCCTCGATGACCGATATCCAGTCGGTGTTGACGTGGCCGAGGCCGGTCCCCTCGATGACCAGCCCGTCGCTGTTCTCGGCGGCCGCTTCCAGGAGTCCGGTGTCCATCCCCGGCGTGAACTTCACGAGTTCGACGTCGGTCGCCAGGTCGTCCTGCAGCGCCAGCTCCGCCTCGCCGCGGGACTCGTACTCGCGTCGGAACGACACCGCGTTCTCGCCGTCGGTGTCGTAGTCGACGGTTCCCAGGGGCTTTGCCCCGACTGTCTCGAAGGCGTCACGGCGGGAGGTGTGGTTCTTCCGGACTCGGGTGCCCCGATGGAGGGCACAGCGGTCGTCGGACTCCCCGGCGTGCATGCAGACAAGCACCTCCGCACAGTCGCTTGTGGCCGCTTCGACGGCGGAGACGGCGTTCATGACGTTGTCCGAGGAGGGGCGGTCGGCCGACCGCTGGCTGCCGGTGAAGACGATGGGGACCGGCGTATCGAGCATGAAGGCCATCGCCGATGCCGAAAACTGCATCGTGTCCGTGCCGTGCATGACGACGACGCCGTCCGCGCCGGCCTCTATCTCGTCGTAGATAGCGTGGGCCAGTTCCTGCCACACGTCGGGGGTCATGTTCTCCGAGAGGATGTTGGCGACGACCCGTCCCCGGTAGTTGGCCATCCCCGCCAGGTCCGGCACTGCCCGGAGGACGTCCTCGGCGTCGAACTGCGCCGTCACCGCACCGGTGCGGTAGTCGACGGTCGAGGCGATGGTCCCGCCGGTCGAGATGAGCGACACCGTCGGGAGGTCGTCGTCGAACTCGATTTCGGAGCTGCCCGACTCGTCCTGTGCGCTCTCGACGTCGTACACGTCCGATTCGAGCACGTCGACGCTCGCGGCGTCGCGGTCGATACCCACGTTGTACCCCCCGTCGAGCTTGACCACGAGGTGGTCGTCCGTGCTGGAGGGGAGCAAGACGCCCTCGTAGCGCTGGTCCGCGCGGTCGACGCGAACCCGGTCGCCTGCGTTCATGCCCACCAGTTCTGGCCGGCGTGACTTGAACCCACTCGTTCGGCCCCAGGCGGCCCCCGCGACTGACGCGCGTCAGACGTGCCCATAACTGACATACGTCCAGCGCGCAGAGGACGAAGTATGGCCGAACGAACGGCAGAACGCACCCGCGATTCGGACGGGGACGCCGACTCGGCGGTCACCGACGTGACCGACACCGGCTCGCTGACCGACGAGACCGAGGACACCGGTGGCAGTTACTTCTCGGTCCGGGCGCTGGTGGTGGCGTTCGTCGCCATCGGCGCCGGGATGACGCTCGGCAGTCTCGTCCCGGTGATTCCGTTCACCGCGTTCGCGGGCATCCCCGTCGGCTCGTTTCTCCACGGGCTGTTGGACCGCGAGCGCCGCTACGTCGAGACGGCCGTCGCCGGCGGCCTGCTGGCCGGCCTGGCGGTCGTCACCTCGCTGCTCCCGCAGCTGCTTGCCGGCCTGAACGGGGTGCGCCTGTTCGCCATCGCCGCTGCCGTCGGACTGGTGCTCGCAGTGGGTGGCCACTACTTCAGTCGTGACCTCCGTGACGGGCTGACCCGCGACCTCTAGCGTAGCTGCCAGCCGTCGTCGGTCCGCTCGACGACGTCCTCCTCGGCGAGCTGGCCGAGCGCTTTCTCGACGAGTTCCGGCGGGGCCTCGATTTCGTGGGCCAGCGACTGCACGGACATCGGGCCGGGAGTGAGCGCGCTGACGAGTTCCGCGTACAGCCGTCCTTCGCCGTCCTCGACGGCGGCGTCGAACCGGTCGCGGAGGTCGGTAACCCGACCCTGAACCCACCGCTGGGCCAGCGACAGCTCGTTTTCCAGCTGTTCGAGCCGCGCGAGCTGTCTGGCCATGTCCCGGAGGTCGCCGCCGTCCTGGTCCTCGACCTCGATGGAGAGGTGTCGACACGTGGAGATGTCCATTCCCTTGCTGGCCGGGTACGCACTCTTGGTCCCGAACTCGTAGGGCGAGACCCGGACCTCGAGCCGGAGGTTCCGCGAGATGGAGAAGTACTTCCGGCGCTGGTCGTCGGTGCGCGAGTTGACCAGCCCCGCCTCCTCCAGTTTCTTGAGGTGGTCGATAACGGCTTTCGGGCTGACGCCGAGATACTCGCTTATCTCGGTCACGTAACAGGGCTTGTGTGCGAGCAGGCGCAGAATCCGCCGGCGGTTGGCGTTTCCAAGCAGATCTAGCAACTCGGCGGAGTCCATTCACCTGACGTAATGGGCCGTAGTAAAAAAGGCTGACCCTCAGCTACCCGTCAGTTTCCGGACCGACCAGGAGCGTCGCCGCCGCCGTTCCCGCCATCCGAACCGCCGCCGTTCCCGCCATCCGAACCGCCGCTACTACTCCCGGCGCCCGAACCGCTGCCGCTCCCGGCATCCGAACC
>JBEQBH010000204.1:0-3189 GCA_041639955.1 Halobacteriales archaeon
CCTCGGCGTTGGGGTGGATACAGGGGATGTTGGCGTGCTGGAACTCAAGGAACTCCCGGCCCAGCCGGAGGTCGACGCTGGCGGGCTGAATCTGGATGTCGGGGTCGTCGAGGGGCTCGACGACGAGTTCGCCCGCCTCGAGCCGGCGCAAGATATCCGCATCGGAGAGTATCATTACCCGAGGTACCGGCGTGAGGAACCTAAAGTATCCTGACTCGGGACGGGCTGTCAGCCCCCGTTGCTCACCCGACCGGTAAGTGCCCTGTGGTACGTGCAACCGCGGCGGGACTCCGACGGGGGTTTATGTACCGGTCGCTATGTATGGGTATGAAGCAGGCCATCGTGGCGCGGGCCGACATCGGTATGGGCGAGGGGAAACTCGCCGCCCAGGTCGCCCACGCATCGCTGTCGGCCTACGAGGACACCGGTCGGCAGGTCCGCAAGTCCTGGAAGGGGTCGGGCCAGAAGAAGGTCGTCCTCAAGGCCTCCGGTGAGTCCGAACTGTTCGAACTCGCCGACGTGGCCGAGCGCGCTGGCCTGCCACATGCTGTCGTCAGAGACGCCGGCCACACGCAACTGGAGCCCGGCACCGCCACCGCACTCGCGGTGGGGCCGGGCGAGGAAGACGTGGTGGACCGAGTCACTGGCGACCTCTCGCTGTACTGAGGGTAGCGAGGGACGGTGTGTTTATATACCAAAAACACTAACCTCAGGTGAACAATAGAGTACACCACAATGCAAGGAAACGAACAGCAGGCCTACGACCGCGGGATAACCATCTTCTCCCCGGACGGACGCCTCTACCAGGTCGAGTACGCGCGCGAGGCAGTCAAACGCGGCACCGCGAGCGTCGGCGTCCGCACCGCCGACGGCGTCGTGCTGGCGGCCGACCGACACGCCCGGTCGCCGCTCATCGAGCGCGACAGCATCGAGAAGATTCACGAGATAGACGACCACGTCGGCGTCGCGAGCGCCGGCCACGTCGCCGACGCCCGCCAGCTCATCGACGTGGCGCGCCGCCAGGCCCAGGTCAACCGCCTGCGCTACGACGAGCCCGCCAGCGTCGAGTCGCTGACCAAGGAGGTCACCGACTACATCCAGCAGTACACCCAGACCGGCGGCGCGCGCCCCTTCGGCGTCGCGCTCCTGGTCGGCGGTATCGAGGACGGCGAGCCGCGCCTCTTCGAGACCGACCCCTCGGGGACCCCCTACGAGTGGCAGGCAGTCGCAATCGGCGGCTCCCGCGAGGACATCCAGACGTACCTCGAAGACGAGTACGCCGAGGAGATGGACCTCGAGGCCGGCGTCGAGCTGGCCCTGCGGTCGCTGGCTTCGGTCAACGAGGACGGACTGGACGCGACGGGCGTCGACATCGCCACCATCGACGTCGAGGACCAGCAGTTCAGCAAGCTCGCGGAAGAGGACATCGCCGACCGGCTCGCCGAGTTCGAACTCGGAGGTGACGAATAATGTACGACCCAGAGAACCGACTCACCGACGCTTACGAGCCCGACGTGGGCACTATCCCCTCGGACGACGAGGGCCGCGACGAGGAGAACGTGACCAAGACCGGGACGACCACGGTCGGTATCTCCACCGAGGACGGCGTCGTCATCGCGACGGACCGGCGGGCCTCGCTGGGCGGTCGCTTCGTCTCGAACAAGAACGTCCAGAAGGTCGAGCAGATTCACCCGACTGCGGCCATGACGCTGGTCGGCAGCGTCGGCGGCGCGCAGTCCTTTATCCGCTCGCTGCGCTCCGAGGCGAACCTCTACGAGGTCCGCCGCGACGAGCCACTCAGCATCCACGCGCTGGCGACGCTAGCGGGTAACTTCGCCCGCGGCGGCCCCTTCTTCGCCATCAACCCCATCATCGGCGGGGTCGACGAGGAGGGCAGCCACGTCTACAGCGTCGACCCGGCCGGCGGCGTCCTGCAGGACGACTACACCGTCACCGGCTCCGGGACGATGGTCGCCACCGGGACCATCGAGGGCAACTACGACCCCGAGATGAGCGTCGACGAGGCCCGCGAGCTGGCCATCCGCGCCGTCGAGGCCGCAGCCGAGCGCGACACCGGCTCCGGCAACGGTATCGTCCTCGCCGAAATCACCGCTGACGGCGTCGACATCGACCGCTTCGACGACTACGCGTCGGCCGAGTAAGCGACCCGTTGCCGTTTTCTCGCGCTATCGAGGCACGTCGACCCAGCCGGATATCCACGCCTCGTCTCTCTCCGGGTGGTGTGCGACTTTGATACCGCCGAACTCCTCTATCTTGACCTCGCTTCGCTCCCACCACCCGGTCGGTTCACCGTGGTCCCCGCTGTCGCGTTCGGCCATGTGCGGACACCTGTCCGACAGTCACCCTCGTTATACCCTGCCTACGCTGTCCCAGTAGAACGGTTCATATCTCTCTATAGCCCTCGATAGACGCGCTTGCGCCGTCGTTGGTGGGTATAAGTACGTGCCACCACTTGAGTCGAACAATGGCCACTGACCGTGCCGACGAGGAGGTCGACCCCCTCGACTCGTTCCGGCAGTTCTTCGCGCTGGAACGTGACGTCCTCGTTCTCTCGCTGTCGATGCTCGCGTTCTCGCTTGCCTTCCAGATGACGAGCCGGTACCTGCCGGAGTACATGCGCGTCCTCGGTGCGAGCGCGAGCGTCATCGGGCTCTACGGCAGCGTCGGCAACCTCATCAGCGCCGTCTACCCCTACCCGGGGGGTGCGGTCTCTGACCGACTGGGGTCGCGGTTCGCGCTGACGGCCTTTGGCGTGCTGGCGACGCTGGGTTTTGGCGTCTGGTATCTCGCCGCCGTCGTCGGCTCCGTCGCCGTGGGGCCGGTTTCGCTGCCCGCCTGGTCGTTCGTCTTCCTCGGGCTCTTCCTGGCCCAGGCCTGGAAGTCGTTCGGGCTGGGTGCGACCTTCGCCATCGTCAAACAGTCGGTCCCGCCCGACCGGCTGGCGATGGGCTTTGCCAGTACCGAAGTGTTTCGCCGGCTGGGCTTTCTCGTCGGCCCGCTGCTGGCGGCGGGGCTCCTCGCCGCGACGGCGACGTTCGTCGGCGGGTTCCAGTTCGTGTTACTCGTGGCCGTCGCCTTCGGTGCGGTGGCGACCGTCGCACAGCACTTCCTCTACGACGCGAGCGAGGACACGCTCGGGAAGTCCTTCGAGGGGGTCTCACAGGTCGT
>JBEQBH010000205.1:0-3182 GCA_041639955.1 Halobacteriales archaeon
CACTACTAGACGAGCATACGCGCAACGTTTTTAGGCGCTAATCACAATCGCTCAGATATGGCATCCGAATCCCACCGTGCCGGCGTCGCTCGCCAGCTATCCGACAGTCCGGGGTTCGGCTTCTTCTTCGCTGCCTGACCGTGTGTGGACTCTGACGGCGTCGAGAGACGTGGTCGGACGAAACCGCGAACAGGAAGTGAGAACCGTTAACTGAGCGACCCGCGGTTATCCCCACAAGACCGAGACACCCGTATGAAACGACCACAGGCACAGGTGGCCGTCCTGCAGGCCGCCGACGCACAGGAAGACAGGCGTATCGACGACGTAGCTGCGGAGGCTGACCTCAAACCGGAAGCGGCCACCAGAGCGGCGTTCGAACTCGAAGCCGACGGGCTGGTGTCCGTCGCCGAGGAGACGCTGGAACACTACGACCTCACCGAGGAGGGCGACCGGTACGTCCGTGAGAGCCTGCCCGAACAGGACCTTTACGAGGCAGCTCTTGACGCCGGCGCGGCCGACGGACCAGTCCAGATGGGGCAGGCCATCGGCGCGTCCGGCCTCGAAGGCGGCGCGGTCGACATCGCGCTCTCGAACTACGCCCGCAAGGCCTACGGCGAGATCGATAGCGGTGAAATCACGGCCAACCCGGACGCCGACCCCGGGTCCGACCCCGAGATGCTGGCGCTGGAGGCCGTCGCGGATGGGCGCGTCGAAGCCGCCGATTCGGACGCGCTCGACCAACTTGAGCGGCGTGGGCTCGTTGACGTCCGCGAGGAGACTGTTCGTTCGATCCAACTCACCGACGACGGCGTCACCGCGCTGATGGAGGGCGTCGAGGCCGCCGAGACCGTCGACCAGCTCACTCCCGAGCTGCTCACGAGCGGCGAGTGGGAGGACGTGGCCTTCACCGAGTACAACGTCGAGGCCGACGCCGAGGACGTGAGCCACGGCAAGGAACACATCCTCCGCCAGACGGCCAACCGCGTGAAGGACACGCTCGTCGGCATGGGCTTTTCCGAGATGGAAGGCCCCCACGCCGACGCCCAGTTCTGGATCAACGACTGCCTGTTCATGCCCCAGGACCACCCGGCGCGAACGCACTGGGACCAGTTCGCCTTAGAGGAGCCCGAGGAAATCGGCCACCTCCCCCCGGACCTCGTCGAACGCGTCCGCTCGGCCCACAAGGAGGGGGTCGGCCCCGACGGCGAGGGGTATCACTCGCCGTGGACCGAGGACATCGCCCGCGGGATGGACCTGCGGGGCCACACCACGTCGCTGTCGATGCGCTACCTCTCGGGCCATCAGGTCGGCGAACTCGACCCGCCCGAGCGCTACTTCAGCGTCGAGAAGGTGTACCGAAACGACACGCTCGACCCGACGCACCTGCTCGAGTTCTTCCAGATCGAGGGGTGGGTGATGGCCGAGGACCTCTCCGTGCGGGACCTGATGGGGACGTTCACGGAGTTCTACGAGCAGTTCGGCATCACCGACCTGGAGTTCAAGCCCCACTACAACCCCTACACGGAGCCGAGTTTCGAACTGTTCGGCACCCACCCCGAGACCGGCGAGGTCGTCGAGGTCGGCAACTCCGGTATCTTCCGCGACGAGGTGCTCACGCCGCTCGGCGTCGACTGCGACGTGATGGCGTGGGGCCTCTCGCTCGAACGACTACTCATGCTCATGTACGGCTTCGAGGACATCCGCGACGTGCACGGGACGCTCTGTGATCTTGAACTGCTGCGGGAGACGGAGGTGATGCGCTGATGCCGGTCGTCGATGTCGACCCTGATGAACTGCGGTATCTGACTGGCCACAGCGGGAAAGACGACGACGAACTCAAGTCGGACCTGTTCGACCTCGGGCTAGAGTTCGAGGGCTGGACCGAGGACGACGAGTTCCAACTAGAGTTCGCGCCCGATAGACTGGACCGCCTCTCCGTCGAGGGCGTCGCCCGGTCGCTGCGCTACCACTACGGCGACGACCGCGGCGTGGAGATTCCCAACACGAACAGCGCCGACTGGAGTATCGAGGTCGAGGACCAGCCCGACGAGCGCCCCTACGTCACCGGCGCTATCGTCCGCGGTCTGGACATGGACGAGGCCGCGCTGGAGTCGCTCATCCAACTGCAGGAGAAGCTCCACGCGACGATGGGACGCAAGCGGGCGAAGGGCGCTATCGGCGTCCACGATCTCACGATGCTCAAGGGCGATTCGGTCACGGACGAGACTGGCAAGTCTATCACCTACACCAGCGCCGATCCCGACGAGGCGACGTTCGTTCCGCTCGACGCCGATGCGGAGATGACTCCCAGCGAGGTCATCGAATCCCACGAAACCGGCCAGACGTACGGCGACCTCGTGGCCGACTTCGACCGCGTGCCGGCCATCTACGACGCTATCGGGCTGTTCTCGTTCCCGCCGGTCATCAACGGCCGCCGGACGGAGGTCAGCGTCGACTCCCGGGATCTGTTCATCGAGATGACCGGGACCGACCAGTGGACTATCGACCACATGTGCAACATCGTCTGCTACGCGCTCGCCGCCCGCGGTGGCCAGGTCGAGAAGGTCGACGTGGCCTACGCTGAGGATGCGCCCGGCGAGTACGCCGGCACGACCCTGGAGCGCCCGGACTTCTCGGTCCGGACGAAGACGGTGACCCACGACCGCATCGAGTCCATTCTCGGCGTCTCGCTGGACAACCGTGAGGTCATCGACTACGCCGAGCGGGCCGGGCTGGACGCCACCGAAACGGACGCCGACGACGGCGTGGCCTACGAGGTGGAGATTCCGCCCTACCGCGTCGACGTCATCCATCCGCTCGATGTCATCGACGACATCGGTCGGGCGCTCGGGTTCAACAGCCTCGAACCGACGTATCCCGACGTGTCGACTGTCGGCGGCCGCCACGAGCGGTCCCGGCTTGAGGACGCTGCCCGCGACGCCCTCGTCGGTCTGGGCTCCGAGGACCTGCTGAACTTCCACATGATAAACGAGGTCGAGAACTTCGAGCGGATGAACCTCTCGACCCCGGACGACAGAGACGGAAGCGACGCCGACACTGTCGGCTTGTCTGACCCGGTCACCATCCAGGAGCCCTACAGCGAGGACTACACCATCCTCCGGACGTGGGCGCTCCCCTCTATCATGATGGTGCTGGAGAACAACACCCATCGGAGCTACCCG
>JBEQBH010000206.1:0-3179 GCA_041639955.1 Halobacteriales archaeon
GCTCGTCGACCCCGACGACCCCGCCGCCGTCGCCGCGGCCGTGGAGACGCTGGCGGCCGACCGCGACCGGCTGGCCGCGATGGGCCGTGCCGCCAGACGGCGGTACGAGGGCCACCCCGACTGGGACAAGACGACCGCTCGCGTCCGCGAGCTGGTGGCCGAGGTCGCCGACGTCGCCGTGGAGGGGGTCGCGTGACCGACGACTTCCAGCGCTATCTGCGCGCGAAACGGACCGTCGACGACCGCGCGCTCGACCGCCGGCTGGTCGACACACTCCGCGAGCGGCTGGCAGCGCGCGCCGCCGAGCGCGACGGGCCCGTGCGAGTCCTCGAAGTCGGGGCCGGCATCGGGACGATGCTGACCCGTCTTCTCGAGTGGGACGTGCTCCCGGCGGGCGACATCGAGTACGTCGCACTGGACATCCAGGCGGAGAACGTGGCCACGCTGGGCGAGTATCTGACCGAGTGGGCCACGGACCGCGACGTGTCGGTAGCCGACGCCGAGACGCTCACTATCGACACCGGGGCTCGCCGGGTGACGGTCGACCCGGTCGTCGCGGACGCTATCGACTACGCCGACGGAGACGACGCGGTGGACTGCGGCGGTCGCCGCGCCGCGCCCGACCACGACCTCCTCGTCGGAGCGGCGCTGCTCGACCTCCTCGACCGCGACGCGCTGGGGACGCTCCTCACTACTCTGGCTCCCGGGGGACTCTACTACTTCCCCATCACCTTCGACGGGGCGACCCGCTTCCGGCCGCCACATCCGGCTGACCGCGCGGTCGAACGCCGATACCACGACCACATGGACGCGAAAGCCGGTGGCACTAGCCGCGCCGGCGGAGACGTTCTCGACCGGCTCCACCGGCTCGACGGCGCGACGCTGCTCGAGGTAGCCGGCTCGGACTGGGTCGTCAGACCCGCCGACGGCGCCTATCCGGGCGACGAGGCGTACTTCCTCCGGCATATCCTCGACACCGTCGAGGGTGCGGTCGGCGAGATCGGCGGTGTCGACGGGCTCGACGACTGGCTGGCGCGGCGCCGCGAGCAGGTCGCCGCCGCCGAACTGGTCTATGTCACCCACCAGCTCGACTTCCTGGGACGGGTCGGCCGACCCGAGGCGCTGACGGCGTGATGCAAGCGGTGTCCCTGGCCGTTTCCCAAACACCGATACGGGAACGCTCCTGAGCACTTGACGTGACGAACACGCAGGTCTCCCTGATACAGATAGACAACTACGGGCCCTGGACGACGACGCCGGAGCCCCGCCGCGAGGTCGACCTCCAGACGCTGCAGTCGCGTCTCTTCGCCGACGTTGCCCAGCTGGTCGGCGCCCGCGAGGGGTACGCCTTCTTCGGTCGCTTCGACAACATGGTGGCTATCACGAACGGGTTAGACCGGACGGAACACGAGCGCATCCAGGCGTCGCTCGGGAACCGCTATCCGGTGACTGCGAGCGTAAGCGTCGCGACCGGGGAGACGCCCGCCGACGCCCTCGGTACCGCCTCACGCCGGCTGCAGGCTTCCGGCAGCGCCCAGGACAGCAGCCGGCGCGAAGTCCTCCGGGGTGAGACACTCGCCGACGCCGACCGGACCGACACCGATGTCCAGATCGCCCACTTCGACGTCGACGACGCGACCGGGAAGTACACCGACCAACTCAACGAGTTCGACACGTTCATCCAGATAGAACAGGGGTACGCCGAGCTGATGAAACACATGCGCGAGGCCAACGATTCGCTCTCTTTCTTCGTCGGCGGCGACAACGTCATCGCCGTCTGCTCGGGGATGGACGAACAGGCCTACCGTGCGGCTATCGACCACGTCCACGAGGCGGTCGGCGTCGAGCTGAAAGTCGGCGTCGGTCGGTCCCGGACGCCCCAGGACGCCGGCATGACTGCGAAACACGAACTCGAACGCTGTCGCGAGGACGGGACGGCCGTCGAACTCGGGTGGTGACGGGGAGCGGTTCGCCGAGAACGCACGGTCGGACTTCCGGGTAACCGGCCGGCAGGCCGACTCTCTCACCAGCTGACTTCGAACTCCGCCTCGTCGCCGGCCTCCGTGGCCGTGACACGCGCGTAGTCCGCGCCGAAATGCTGTGCCGTGCCCTTGATGAGTCCGCTCTCCCAGGTCGCCGGGTACGGGGTCGTCGAGACGATGCGGGCCGTCGTCTCGCCGGTCGATTCGAACGTGTAGTTCCCCGGTGCGCTCCGGTGTTCGGTGTCGTACAGGTCGGCCAGCTGGGCTAGCCCGTCGCTCGGCGACTCCGAGGCGGCCGGCCAGTCGACGAACCGCGGCGTCGACTCCCCGACCTTTTCGAGGGCGTTCTCCCCAGCGTTCTGTTCGACAGCGATGAGGACGCGGCGGAACTTCGCGAGCGGATACCACTCCTCGGGCTGTGGGTCGGGCCGCTCGATGCCCTCCTCGTCGAGCATATCCCGCATACGGTTCTGGAACACGGACATCACGCCGTCTATACACACCTGTACCATTTCGCCGCGCACGTCGCCGTCGGGTTCCGTCGTTGAGATTGTCATCAGTTATCGCCTCCCTGTGGGGTCGGTTTGTCGACCGATTCGACGGGCGCGTCCGGGTCCGCAGCCCACTCGGTCCACGAGCCGTCGTAGTTGGCCGCGTCGAGGTCCAGCAGCTCCGAGAGGACGAACCACGTGACAGAGGAGCGTTCGCCGATACGGCAGTAGGCTATCGCTCGCTCGTCCTGGTCGGTGAAGTCGCCGTATATCTCCCGCAGCTCGTCGACGTGTTTGAACGTCCCGTCGGCGTTTACGGCCTGTCCCCACGGGATGTTCTCCGCCGACGGGATGTGGCCTTCCCGGTCAGTCGTGTTCGGAATCTCCGCCGGGGGCTTCTCGCCCCGGTACTCCTGTGGGTTCCGAACGTCGACTATCGGGCCGCCGTCGTCGCTGGCCGCCATGACCTCGTCCTTGTACGCTCGGACGTCGTCGTTCGTCCCGTCGATGGTGTACTCCCGGGTCGGGTACGACACCGCCTCCTGTGACGTCTCGTACCCCTCCAAGTTCCAGTAGCGGCGGCCGCCATCGAGCAACGCGACGTTCTCGTGGCCGTAGTATTTCAACACCCAGTACGCGTGGCCCGCAAACCAGTTTGCCTGGTCCCCGTAGACGACGACCGTCGTCTCGGGCGTGATTCCGAGCC
>JBEQBH010000207.1:0-3179 GCA_041639955.1 Halobacteriales archaeon
TCGATATCGGGGAACACCGTCTGCACGTCGGGGCCGTGGTGGGAGGGAATCTCGACGGGGTCGGGCAGCGTGTCGTTGATGGGGCCACGGCCGGTCTGGCCGGGGTCGCCGCCGCGGCGGACGAGGGTGACGCGGGCCTTTTCGATGCCGTAGGACTCCTGTAGCGGCGCAAAGAGCCGCGAGAGCCCGGTCGTGTTACAGGAGACCACGCGGGCGGTGTCGGCGCCCACCGCACGGTCGTAGTTGGCCCGAGCGTTGAAGCTCACGTCGGCCACGTCGGCCGATTCACCGCCCTGGAAGAGCGCCGGCGTGTCGTGGTCGGCGTAGAGGTCGGCGTTGGTCTCGCCCACGCCGCCCGGCGTGGTGTCGACGACCACGTCGCTGGCCTCGACCATGTCACGGACCGTCCCGGCCGTATGGAGCCCCGCCGCGTCGAAGGGGTCGGTCCCGTCCTCGCCGGCGGCGTAGAGGTCGTAGCCGCGGTCTACGGCGATGGTAGCCTCGAAGTTGGGCGAGCGTTTGGCGACGCCAGCGACCGTCATATCCGGCTGGACACGCACCGCGTCGGCGACCCGCTTGCCGATTGTGCCAAAGCCGTTGATGCCCACATGGAGCATAGGAGTGGATTCCCTGCCACCGGGCATATTTTTTGTGATTAATAGTTAAATATCTTTACTCGGATAGTTGTACTTGTCACACGCTACCAGGAGACAGACATGGACGTGGCGACCCACCAAGAGTTAATTCGTCAGGGGCCCCTGGCCCGGGTATGGACAACTCTTCGCTCCGCGTCCCCGCCGAGACCGCCGTCAAGCAGTGCATGGACCTCCGGCCCGGCGAATCGTGTGCGGTCGTCACCGACGACAAGCGCAAGGCGATTGGCGAGGCTCTCTATCGAGTGGCCAGCGAAATCACCGACGACACCGTCTTCGTGCGCTACCCGCCGGGCGAACAACACGGGGAGGAACCGCCCCGACCCGTCGCCGGCGCGATGCGGACCGCCGACGTGGTACTGGCGCCGACGACCAAGAGTCTCACGCACACGGAGGCCCGCAGCGACGCCAACGCCGCCGGCGCCCGGGTCGCGACGCTCCCGGGCATCACCGAGGGCGTGTTCCTGATGGGCTTGGACGCGGACTACGAGGCCATCGAGGCCCACTGCGAGGACGTGCTCGCACAGGTCGGCGATGCCGAGGAGATACGCGTCACGACATCCCAGGGAACCGACATCACTTTCGGCCTGGGCACGCGGGAGTGGCATCTGGATACGGGTATCGTCCACGACGCGGGCGAGATGTCGAATCTCCCCGCCGGCGAGGTGTTCATCGCGCCCGAGACCGCCGACGGCACCTTCGTCGTCGACGGGACGATGCGCCCCCACGGGAAACTCGACGGCACGCTACTCTCCTTCGAGGTCGAGGACGGCACCGTCACCGATATCTCGGACCCCGACATCCGCGAACAGGTCGAGACGGCCGCCGAGGACGTAGGGCAGGACGCCTACAACCTCGCCGAACTGGGTATCGGCACCAACGTCGCCGTCACCGACCTCGTCGGCTCCGTGTTACTCGACGAGAAAGCAGGGGGCACCGTCCACATCGCCGTCGGCGACGACCACGCTATCGGCGGCGACACCCACGCGCCCATCCACCTCGACGGCATCCTGACGGAACCGACAGTGTATGCGGATGGGGAGGTCGTAGACCTCCCACAAGGCGAGCGGTGAGAGCGAGGGCCGAACAAAGTGAGGCCCTCGAATGTGAACGGGGAGCGGAGCGACCCGTGAACGGAGTGAGGCGCGAGGACGGCGAGTGAGCGGTTGAGCCGCGAACGTGGGGAAGAAATCGGGCTTTCGCGTGGAAAGTAGTCTGCCCCGTCACCCCAGCGAGAGGCCCTCACGCCGAATCGTGTACCCACAGATTGCGGCAGCCCAGAGCAGCGAACCGACGAAAACGAGGTCGAACGGGACCGGATAGCCCAGGTTCCATCCGAGCACGAGGATCTGGAGGCCGCCGAGAAAGCCCATCGTCGCCACGATAGTAACCGGGCCGACTCGTGGGTCGTCCGGCGGGTCGAAACGCATCGCCGCGCGCATGACCAGGAGAGTCAGTGCCATCACCGCCGGGAGCAGGGTCACGCCGACAGCCTTCGGGACGTAGTTGTCCGGCGTGCCCGACGCCGAGAAGTGGATGGCGACCTCGGCGGGCAGCCGGGGCCAGAGCGCGGCCCCGGCGAGGGCAACGAGAGCGACGATACCGGCGGCGAGGCCGTCGCTGCGGGACCAGGAAGTCATCGTACGAGACGAGTTCGAACCCTCCAATCAAATATTTTTTCGCGGTAGCTTGGGACAGCGAACCACGCGCAGCGTCGGTGCGACGACCATTTACGCCCGCACGGTGAACACGTCCGTATGAGCGACGCGACACCCGGGGAGCGCATCGGGCTCCCCTGTCCGGCCTGTTCGCCGGACATCGAGACGGTTCACGAGGTACTGAAGCCCGGCGGCCACGTCACGGTTCGCTGTACGGAGTGTGACCACGTCCACAAGGAGCAACTGCCCGGGGACACCACCCTCCAGCGCGACGTCGTCGTCTCGCAGGACGGCGAGTCGTTCAAAGCGCAGGTCGACGTGCCGGAGGGCGAACAGCTCGCCGTCGGCGAGGAGTTCCTGCTCGAAACGGAGGCAGCGGTCGTCAGCGCCCGCATCACCAGCCTGGAGACCGACGACGGGCGCGCCGAGGAGGCACCCGTCGGCGACGTCGGGACCATCTGGTCTCGCGCGGTCGGGAACGTGGCGGTCAACGTCACCATGCACCCGAAGGACGGTCGCCACGACGAGACAGAGAGCTTCAAGCTCCAGGTCCCCGGCGACTACGAGTTCACCGTCGGCGAGACCGAGGAGTTCGGCGACGAGGAGTTCACGGTCGAGGGCATCCACGTCCGCGACGACGCCACGGGCTACGAACACGAGAAGCTAGATTTCGACGGCGACATGGTGTTCGCGAAAGACATCAATCGCCTCTACGTCCGCGACGAGTCCTCGACGGCCTGGTCGGCCTGGTAACCGACCGACGGCGAGGGGAATCGCAGCCGGGCGGGCAATTCTTATAGTTCCGGCGGGAACCTCAACCATGGACCCAGCGGTGCTTCGGGGCGATATGGTCGACAGCCTGCAACAC
>JBEQBH010000208.1:0-3162 GCA_041639955.1 Halobacteriales archaeon
CCGACCCGGAGAAGTCGGTCGGGAGGTCGACGGTGCCGTCGCCCTCGCCGTCCTTGCCGACGATGGTGGCGTCGGCCTCCGAGTCGTCCGCTTCGGCCTCCATGACGTGGACGTCGCCGTTCGAGAAGGCCGCGATGTTGACCTCCCCGAGCTCCCGTACCTTCTCGACGTCGGCCTCGTCGACCAGCACCCAGTCCACGCCGGCCTCCAGGCCAGCGGTGATGCGTCGTCTCCGTGTCTCCCAGTCGCCGACGTCGCTGTCGGCCTTGAGCCAGACGGTTCGTGTCATACGCTCACGATTGCGACGGCGGGGCTTGAACGTGGCGGATGCCAGAGAGCGGCGTTCAGTGGCCGACGGGATGGGGACGGTCAGTTCCGGTCGCGCTGACCGAGTACAGGTCGAACCGCTCACGGACACATACGGGAACCGAAGTCGAGCGGCGATTCAGTACGCGGGCCCCAGAATCGGGTCGATGACTGTCACAGCCACAGCGTTCAGGCTTCGACAGCGAGCCCGGCGTCACGCAGCGCGGCGTCGGCGGCGGCGTCGTCGTGGACGACGCTGGCGACCGCGCGGGCTATCTGCTCCGGCTCCTCGTGCTGGAAGATGGAACGCCCCATCGAGATACCCGAGGCGCCCGCGTCCATCGCGCCACGGACCATCGAGAGGGTCTCCTCGTCGGTGCCCTTCGAGCCGCCGGCGATGACGACCGGGAGCGACGTGGACTCGACGACGTGCTGGAAGCTCTCGGCGTCGCCGGTGTAACCGGTCTTTACCACGTCGGCCCCCAGTTCCTCGGCGAGTCTGACCGCGTGGCCCACGGACTGGTTGTAGTCGTCGGCCTCGGGGTCGATGTCCGGGCCGCGGGCGTAGGCCATCGCCAGCACCGGCAGGCCGTAGCGCTCGGCGTCGCTTGTCAGCTCGGCGAGTTGCTCTATCTGCTCGCGTTCGTGGACGCTCCCGACGTTGATGTGCATGGAGACGGCGTCGGCGCCGGCGCGGACGGCGTCCTCGACGGTGCCGGTCATGCGCTTGTCGTTCTCGTCGGGGCCGATGGTCGTCGAGCCGTTGAGATGGACGATATAGCCCGCGCCGTTCAGGTTGGGATGGACGCGGTCGGCGACGCCGCGCTGGGTGAGTACCGCGTCAGCGCCGCCCCGCGTGATGGCGTCGACGGTCGATTCGAGGTCTTTCAGCCCCTGTGTGGCCCCGAGCGTGAGCCCGTGGTCCATCGGAATGATGACGTAGCGGCTGTCTGTCCCGATTCGGTCGAGGCGCGCGCGTGTACCTGCGTTCATGTTATGGGAATCTGTGGCAAGAACGATTATGTGCGTTCCGGTTGCGGCCGTTCCTGTGCCCCTCGCAGCGCGCCCTGCTTGAGTTCTCTGGCCAGCGCTTCGAGTCGGTCGGCGACCGTCCCGGTCGGGTCACCGTTCTCCGCCCCCTCGGCGACGATGTCGACCAGGGCGGAGCCGACGATGACCCCGTCGGCGCCCGCGTCGACGATGCGCTCGGCGTGGTCGCCAGTCTTGATGCCGAAGCCGACGGCCTTTGGCACGTCCCAGTCGGCGATACGGGCGAGCGACTCCTCGGTGGCGTCGTCCACGTCGTCGCGGGCGCCCGTCACCCCGAGGCGCGCCTGGACGTAGACGTAGCCCGACACCTGCTCGCGCATCCGTTCGAGCCGCTCCGGCGTCGTGGTCGGCGCGACGATAAAGACCAGGTCGAGGCCGAACTCGTCACAGGCGTCCCGGAGCGGGCCGGCCTCCTCGGCGGGCAGGTCCGGGACGACGAATCCCTCGATGCCCACGTCGGCCGCTTTCTCGACGAAGTCGCGAGGCCCCTCGCTCTCGCCGTACTGGTAGATGAGGTTGTAGTAGGTCATACAGACCAGCGGGACATCCACGTCGAGGTCGGCGACGAACTCGAAGAAGCGCTCGGGGGTCATCCCCGACTCCAGCGCGCGGACGATGGCGTTCTGGATGGTCGTCCCCTCGGCGATGGGTTCGGAGAAGGGCAAGCCGAGTTCGATGGCGTCGGCGCCGCCCTCGGCCAGCGCCTCGACGTACGCGAGCGAGTCCTCGTAGTTCGGGTCGCCCGCGGCGAGATAGGGAACGAAGGCCGGCTCGTCGGCGAAGGCCGCTTCGAGCCCCATCAGAGCCCACCCCCCATCCGCTGGAGGATGGACATGTCGGGCGCGATGTCCAGGTCGCGCTTTGTGGTCTCCTCGATGACGGTCTCCAGGTCCTTGTCCCCGCGACCGGAGACGTTGACGACGACGGTGTCGCCCAGCTCCTCGTGGTGTTTCTCGAGATAGCCGAACGCGTGCGCCGTCTCCAGCGCCGGGATGATACCCTCGTCCTGGGAGAGACGGTGGAACGCCTCCAGGGCGAGGTCGTCGTCGACGTTGACCGGCCGGACCCGCCCCTCGTCGACGAGGTGGGCCAGTTCCGGCCCGACGCCGGCGTAGTCAAGCCCGGCCGAGACGGAGTGTGACTCCATAATCTGGCCGTCCGAGTCCTGCAGCAGTTTGGTTCGGGCGCCGTGCAAAACGCCCTCGTCGCCCGTCGAGAGGGTCGCGGAGTTGGGGGCGACGCCTTCCTCCTCGTCGACCTGCAGCGAGGAGCCCCCGGCCTCGACGGCATGGAGCGCCACCTCGCTGTCGTCGACGAACTCCGCGAAGGCGCCCATCGTGTTCGAGCCGCCGCCGGCGCAGGCGACGACGTCAGTGGGGAGCCCGCCGGTCCGCTCGATGGCCTGTTCGCGGGCCTCCTCCGAGATGACGGACTGGAAGTCCCGGACCATCTTCGGGAACGGATGGGGGCCCACGATAGAGCCGATGACGTAGTGGGTGTTCTCGACGGTCGTCGCCCACTCGCGCATCGTCTCCGAGATGGCCTCCTTGAGGGTGCCGCGGCCGACAGTGACCGGAACGACCTCGGAGCCGTTTATCTTCATCCGGAAGACGTTGGGCCGCTGGCGGGCGATGTCGGTCTCGCCCATGTATATCTCACAGGGCATATCCAGGTGGGCAGCCGCCATCGCCGTCGCGGTGCCGTGCTGGCCGGCGCCGGTCTCGGCGATGATGCGCTCCTTGCCCATGTACTTCGCGAGCAGGACCTGCCCGAGCGCGTTGTTGAGCTTGTGTGCGCCGCCGTGTA
>JBEQBH010000209.1:0-3151 GCA_041639955.1 Halobacteriales archaeon
TCCTCGCGCAGGTCGGCGAGCGCCTCGGCGTGCATCACGCCCATGAGGTCGTTGAAATCAGGCAGCGAGGTGACCCGCGGCGCCGCGTCCAGCGGCAGTCGCTCGGTCGCCGATTCGGGGATGTCGAGGGTTCCGTTGACCACGAACTCGCCGACGCCGCCGGCCTCCGGCCGACTGTCTGTGGGACGTTCCGCCCCGACGCGGTCGACGACGAACTGTCTGGCCGTCTGGCCGAGCAGCCCCTTCGAGGGGCCGGGCGACGGGTGCCAGAGCCGGTGGATGGCGTTGATGGACTCGGGCGATACGTCGCCCGGCGAGGCGGCGGCCAGCCGGCGGGCGTCCTTGCCGTAGAGACGCCCCTGCTCGGTCGCTTTCTCGTAGTCGTCGTGGTCGAACCAGTAGTTGTTGCCGGCCCGTGGCTTGAACCCGCGGGCGCCGGTGTGGGAGAGCAGGCCGACGGAGAAGGTGGTCTTCCCGGCGTCGACCCGGTCGCTGCCGGCCACGAGCAGCTTCATTCGTCTGCGAGTCCGTAGAGGCCGACGACCTCGTCGTCGTCCGGCTCGGCGAACACCAGCGCGTCCTGGTTGTATATCATCCACGGGATGGCCCAGTCGATGAACACCGACTCGTTGAAGTCGGACAGCTCGGCGTCGGCCGGCAGCCCCTGGAGCAGTCGGGCCAGTTCCGGAATCGTGTACAGCAAGTCGGCATCGAGCACGTCCTCAGGTTCGTAGAGGTCGAACGAACGGACGTCGTCGAACTCGGTTTTCGGGACAGGCATTGCCGGTGGTATGCCGAGCGAGCGTGTAAAGCTCTCGAAGTCCCGACACCCTCCCGGCCCGAGCTATCCCGCCGACAGCGGTGCCCTGTGGCCGCAACTGTGACTGCTGATTCCGTATTCCAGCGCATGACGCCGGCGCTCGCCGGCTCTCTCATCGCACGCCTGGCGACGGCACTTCGCGAGCTACGCCCGGGGTCGCAAGATAGACTCGCCGTGACGACGGGCCACGGGCCGGCGCAGCCGCTATCGGCGTGTCGCGCGCAATAAAAGTGCGTGTTCGGGAGTTACTCGACGTGGCTGACTGCGGTCTGGTACTGCTCGGCGACCTCGTCCCAGTCGACGACCTCGAAGAAGGCGTCGATGAAGTCCCCACGTGCCGGACCGTAGTCGTAGTAGTACGAGTGCTCCCAGACGTCGAGGGCCAGAATCGGGTGTGAGCCCCAGAGAGCGCCCTGGTCGTGTTTGTCGACCGCGACGTTGCGGAGCTGCTTTGCAACCGGGTCGTACACGAGCAGCGCCCAGCCGCCGGCAGCGGACGCGGCGGCCTCGAACTCGCCTTTCCAGCCTTCGTAGGAGCCGAAGTCCTCCTCGATGCGGTCAGCGAGTTCGCCCTCGGGCTCGCCGCCGCCGTTGGGGTCCATGTTCTCCCAGAACAGCGTGTGGAGATAGTGGCCACTGCCGTTGTGGGTGACGTTCCCCAGGGCGCCGGCAGAGGAACCGAACTCCCCCGACTCGCGGTTCTCGGCCAGCGTCTCCTCGGCCGACTGAAGCCCGTTTACGTACCCCTGATGGTGGGTGTCGTGGTGCCAGGTGAGCACCTGTTCGGAGATGTGTGGTTCGAGGGCATCGTAGTCGTACGGGAGCGGTGGCAGTTCAGGTTCTGAGTGTTCGGACATATGAAATCACCTACACGGTAACAGTCGGGCGGACAACTTTTAAACGTTTAGAAGGCGTATGGTACCACATCACATTCGATTTGGGCCGGCGAGCGGCTCCGTAGCGGCGCTTCTGGAAATAAACTAGACGGGTGACCGAAACTCGTTGTATCAGGGGTCGCTGGCGGCTTGCCCGTCGCTCGCGTCCGTTCGCGGGAAGGTCAGTTCGAGCGACGTGTGTTCGCCGTCCGTCCCGATTCTGATGGTGCCGTCCGCCTGCTCGATGCCCCAGTTGACGAGCCACCGGCTCATGTCGGCCTGGTCCGACGGCCGTGGCTGGGCCTCCCCACGGAGTACCGCCCGCTCGTGGTCCGTCAGCGGTCGGCCGCTGTCACTGACCGACACGGTGACGGCCGTCGGGCCGGCGTTGACCGAGATGCCGACGACGGGGTCTGCCCCATCCTGAAGGGACCGCTCGGCGGCGTGACGCAGCGAGACGCGAAAGACGGGTTCGAACAGGCCGCTGCAGTACGCCCACTCACCCAGCGTCGCGTCGAGGACGAACGACACCCCGGGGCGCCACTCCCGGGCGGCGTCGATTTCCTCGTGGATTATCGGGACGATATCGGCCGGCCGCTCGGCCTCCGGTTCGACCATCGAGGCCAGTTTGCCGGCGCGATCGCTCACACCCAGCGCGGTGGCGGCATGTTCGCGCACGATGTCGATGTCGGTCACTTCCTCGTCGCCGTCGTCGACTGCGCGCTGTACCGTCGCCATCTCCTCTTGGATCGTCGCCCGGAGGACATCTGTGAGCGCGTCCAGTCGCTGCTTGCGCTCGCGGCGGTCGGTCACGTCCCGAAGCGTCACCACGGAGCCGAACGTGTGGTCGCCATCGCCGTCGATGGGCGTTCTCTGGACGTCGTAGTAGTCCGTCCCGCCGTCGGTTTCCACGGTGAGAGTCGAGCCGGCCCCGCCCTCGGTGATGTCGGACAGCGCTGTCACCTCTCCGGCTGCCGTCCCGAGAAGCGTCGCCCGGTCGACGCCCACGAGCCCGACCGCGGCGCCGTTGCAGTCGACGACTACACCGCCGCTGTCGAGGACGAACGTCGGGTCGTCGACGGCCTCGACCGCTGTCTCGGCGGCCAGGTGACTGGGAACCGGTGCGCTCCGGAACATATCGAATTCCACGATAGCGAGGGCCGCTAGCCCGCTCGACAGCGCGAACGTCATCGGCGTCAACTGGAACGCTTCGGACCCCGCCAGGCCGGCTGTGTCGACACTGCTCGCGATGATAGGGATGGTTCCGGCCCCGATCAGTGCCAGGGCCCGCTTCGTGTACAGCGTCCCGCGCTCGAGGACAAACTCGATAAGGAGGATAGCGCTGGCGGTGACGACCAGCCCCGTGAACACCACGAACAAGAGAGCCAGCGGGGCCATATCGCCGGTCAGCACAGTCACGCCGTCGTAGTCGTTGACCGTCATATTCCGCCAGATT
>JBEQBH010000210.1:0-3123 GCA_041639955.1 Halobacteriales archaeon
TCCACGACGAGGACGAGCGGACGGTGAGTCTGACCGAACAGGGGGCCCTCCTGCTCGCGTACCTCCAGTTCGACCCGACGACACGGGAGCCTGGCCTGGTATCGCGGTTTCTGGGCCGCCGCAAGCGTCCGAACTAGGGGGTGCTACTCGCTGGCGAAGATGGCGGGGTCCGAAACCGTTTTGAGGGCACGCGATTCACCGACAGTATGCCGACCGAACCCGAAACGGACTACGACCCGGAACTGGGTCGGAAGTTCATCTTCGTCACCGGCGGCGTGATGTCAGGCCTGGGGAAAGGCATCACCGCCGCCAGCACGGGCCGCCTTCTGAAAAACGCCGGGTTCGACGTGACCGCGGTCAAGATAGACCCGTATCTCAACGTCGACGCCGGGACCATGAACCCCTTCCAGCACGGGGAGGTGTACGTGCTCAAGGACGGTGGGGAAGTCGACCTCGACCTGGGGAACTACGAGCGGTTCCTCGACATCGACATGACGTTCGACCACAACATCACGACGGGCAAGACCTACCAGCACGTCATCGAGAAGGAACGGGCCGGGGACTACCTCGGCCGGACCGTCCAGATTATCCCCCACATCACCGACGACATCAAACGGCGGATACGGGAGGCCGCCGAGGGCAACGACGTCTGTATCATCGAGGTCGGGGGGACCGTCGGGGACATCGAGGGGATGCCCTTCCTCGAAGCGCTGCGCCAGTTCGCCCACGAGGAAGACGAGGACGATATTCTCTTCACCCACGTCACCCTCGTCCCGTACTCGAAAAACGGCGAACAGAAGACCAAACCGACCCAGCACTCGGTGAAAGAACTCCGGAGCATCGGGCTCCAGCCCGACGTGCTGGTCGGTCGCTCCTCCGACAAACTCGACATCGACACCAAGGAGAAGATAGCGCTGTTCTGTGACGTGCCCACCGAGGCCGTCTTCTCGAACCCCGACGTCGACGACATCTACCACGTTCCGCTGATGGTCGAGGAGGAGGGCCTCGACGAGTACGTGATGGAGCGGCTGAACATCAAGGAGGAGGCGCTGCCCGAGGACGAGCGGGAGAACCGCTGGCGTAACCTCGTCACCCAGCAGACCGAAGGAGAGGTCGACGTGGCGCTGGTCGGCAAGTACGACCTCGAAGACGCCTACATGTCCGTCCACGAGGCGCTGAAACACGCCGGCCTGGAGAAAAACGTCGACGTCAACGTCGACTGGGTCAACTCCGAGAAGATGCCCGACCACCACGCCGAGCGGATGCGCGAGGCCGACGCCATCGTCGTCCCCGGCGGCTTCGGGACCCGCGGCACCCAAGGCAAAATCGACGCCATCCGGTACGCCCGCGAGAACGACGTGCCCTACCTGGGGCTCTGTCTTGGCTTCCAACTCGCGGTCATCGAGTACGCCCGCAACGTCCTGGGGCTGGAGGGGGCCCACTCCGCCGAACTCGACGAGGACACGCCCCACCCCGTCATCGACATCCTGCCCGAGCAGTACGAGGTCGAGGACATGGGCGGGACGATGCGGCTGGGCGCCCACGAGACCGACATCGAGCCCGGGACGCTCGCCGCCGCGCTGTACGGCGACGACAGCTGTACCGAGCGCCACCGCCACCGCTACGAGGTCAACCCGAAGTACTTCGACGAACTGGAGTCCGCCGGGCTGAAGTTCTCCGGGCGCTCTGCCAACCGTATGGAGATACTCGAACTCCCGGTCGAGGACCACCCCTACTTCATCGGGACCCAGTTCCACCCCGAGTTCCGCTCCCGGCCCACGAGAGCGAGCCCGCCTTTCGTCGGCCTGCTGGAGGCCGTCGTCGGCGACGAACCGCACGTATCTGGCGATACGGAAGCCACGGAGGTGGGTCACTGATGGTGAACCCCGAGGAGTTCATCGACGAGAAAATCGAGGAGATATCCGAGGCGGTCGGCGACGCGAACGCCGTCATCGGCCTGTCGGGCGGCGTCGACTCCTCGACGGCCGCGGCGCTGGCCTACGAGGCCATCGGCGACCAACTGACCGCGGTGTACGTCGACACCGGCCTCATGCGGAAAGGCGAGACCGACGAGATACGCGACACCTTCGACTACATGGACTCGCTGCGTATCGTCGAGGCGAAAGACCGCTTCCTCGACGAACTCAAAGGCGAGACCGACCCCGAGGAGAAGCGCCACATCATCGGCGAGCAGTTCATCCGGGAGTTCGAACAGGTCGCCCGCGAGGTCGACGCCGACTACCTCGTCCAGGGGACCATCTACCCCGACCGCATCGAGAGCGAGGGGACCATCAAGTCCCACCACAACGTGGGCGGCCTCCCCGAGCGCATCGACTTCGACGGCATCGTCGAGCCAATGCGGGACCTCTACAAGGACGAGGTGCGGGAAGTCGCCCGCGCGCTGGACCTCGAAGACATCATCTCCGAGCGGATGCCCTTCCCCGGTCCTGGCCTCGCCGTGCGCATCATCGGCGAGGTCACCGAGGAGAAACTGGAAGTGGCCCGCGAGGCCAACCACGTCGTCGAGGAGGAACTGGAGGAGTACGAACCCTGGCAGGCCCTGGCCGCCGTCATCGGTAAAGCGACCGGCGTCAAGGGCGACAACCGCGTCCACGGCTGGGTCGTCGCCGTCCGCTCGGTCGAGTCCCGCGACGGGATGACCGCCCGCGCCCAGGAACTCGACTGGGACACCCTCCAGCGGATGCAGTCCCGAATCACCGGCGCTCACGAGAACGTCGCCCGCGTCGTCTACGACGTGACACACAAACCGCCCGCAACCATCGAGTACGAATGAACGTCGTCCTCGTCGGGGACGACCCCGAACGGATGCGCGAGGCACTGGAGAGCGAGGGCCACACCGTCACCGTCGCGGACGTGGGCAATCGCCCGGGGCTCGAGGACGCCGGCGTCATGGACGCCGAGGTGTACCTCCTGACCGAGATGGCCCAGGCCACCTCCCTCGTGGTCGCGAAGGACCTCAACCCCGAGTTGCGGGTCGTCGTCTACGCCGAGGGGTCGCTGCCCGACTTCGCCAGCCGGCAGACCGACCTCGTCGTCGACCCCGACCTGCTCGGTCCCGGCGCCGTCGCCGAGGAACTGTAGCACCCTTTTACAGCCGTTCGA
>JBEQBH010000211.1:0-3119 GCA_041639955.1 Halobacteriales archaeon
ATCGGCGACCGCGTCTCCATCTCCGATGACACCCACGTCTACAGCCACGACCACGACGCGGTCGACCAGACCCACGTCGACAACTACCACACAATCATCGAGGACGACGTGCGTCTGACCTACGACTCGATGGTCCGGGCGGGCGTCCGCGTCGGCGAGAACGCCATCCTCGCGGCGAAGTCCATCGCCGACAAGGACATCCCGGCCCACCACATCGCGGCCGGCACGCCCGCGAAATCGGTCGCTATCAAGGACGGCTGGGAGTCGGTCGCCGACCCCATAGAGGACGGGAACGTCGACCGCCGGGCGGAACGGCAACTCGACGTCGAGGTCCCCGACGACATCGCCGTCTTCGACGAGTTCCAGCGGGACCTCTCGCCGCCGGACCGCTGAGACCGACCGTGGACCCGCTTCAGTATCATATCTGAAAACTGACGGGGAACACCAAAGTAGCGTTCCCGCCCAGTTTCATGCATGCAACCCTGGGTATGGCTCATGGCGTACGTCCTCGCGTTCGGGCTGTTGCAGGTGCTGCTCTACCGTCATTTCAGCGGCCGGACGACCGCTCCCCAGCCGACCGAGGGGTACGCCACGCGGGCCGACGGCGGTCGGCAGGCCGCCGCCGAGGGTACCGATACCGTCGTCTGCGGGCACTGTGGCACAGTCAACGAGTCCCACACCATGATTCGGTACTGTGGCTCCTGTGCCGAGTCGCTCCGGTAACCCTTTGATCGACGGCGGGGACTGCAACCCATGCGGGCCATCGCCATCAACGTCGGCGCGAACACCAACGAACCCGGCTTTCGCGGCCCTCTCTTTCCCGACGGTTCCTTCGAATACATCCCTATCCCAGAGGCAAAGCCAACGGCCGAGCCGGTGCCGACCTACGCCGACCTCGACCTGGAGACGGACGTGAGCGGGGTCGCCGACCGCCCGGTCCATTTCGACCCGGAGTTCCCGGAGGTCGGCGGGCAACGCTACACGTACGGTGACGAACACGGTGTCAAGGCCGGCCCGCTCTCGAAGCTGTCGGCCGGCGACTACCTGTTTTTTTACGCGACGCTCTCGACGACCGGCGAGGCGCCGTCGTGGGCCCCGGCCCGGTGGGGCGCCCACGTCATCGGTCACTTCCGGCTGGCCCGGGACCCCGTCACCGGCGAGGCGTACCGCCACCTCCCCGCCGACGAGCGGGCCGTCTTCGACTCGAACGCCCACGTCAAGCGGGCCGAGTTCGACGCCCGCGTACTGGTGCTTGGCGACCCCGAGGCGTCGCGCCTCTACGAGACGGTCGTCCCGCTGTCGGCGCCGTCCGGGGGGACGGACGCCAACTGGCTGGTCACCGAGCAGTCCTCGGACTCGGGGAAGGGGCCGTGGTGGCGACGCCCGATGCGGTTCGACGCTACCGGGACGGAGACGCTGCTCGAACTCGCGGACGCGGCGCCCGAAGCCGTCGGCCGAATCAGCGATTGAACCCGGGCCGGGAGAGTTATCACCGGTGAAAATAGACACGAAGACATATGCCACGACGCGCGCATGCTGGTGATATGCGACTCTCCACCGGCGTCCCCGGGTTCGACGAGCTCGTCGAGGGGGGGTTGCTCCCCGACCGTCTCTACGTCGTCAGCGGCCCGCCGGGCAGCGGGAAGACCACGTTCTGTTCGCAGTTCATGACACAGGGCGCCAAGGAGGGCGAGACCTGTCTCTACGTGACGATGCACGAGACCAAAGAGGAGCTCATGCAGGACATGGCCGGCTACGACTTCGGCTTCGACCGCGCCATGCAGTCCGACGCCGTCCAGTTTCTCAACCTCGTCACCGAAAGCGGTAAGCGAACTATCACCCAGTTCGGCACGGAGGGCGGCCTGACCAACCGCCTGGTCGCCTACATCAAGCAAAACGATATCCAGCGGGTGGTCATCGACTCGACGATGCTGTTGCAGCATTTCATGAACGACGTCGACAGCGAGATAACGGGCTTTCTCTCGGCGCTGAAACAGACCGACGCGACGACGCTTCTGATTTCGGAGATGACCGACCCCTCCTCCTACAGCGACGAACACTATCTCGCCCACGGCGTCATCTTCTTCCACAACTTCCTGGAGGGCGGGACCATGACCCGCGGCGTGCAGGTCATCAAGATGCGCGGCACCGCCATCGACTGTGATATCCGGAAGATAACCTTCTCCGACAGCGGCCTGCAGGTCCACGCCGACGAGAAAATCGAGTCATGAGCCGCTACGAGCGCGAGTTCGACAGCGGGTGGGCCTCGCTGGACAAGGACGAGGCGACGACGCGGGCCTACGCCATCGGCGTCGCCGAGCGGCTGGGCGAGGACAACCGCGAGGAGCTTGAAGCCATCTACGCGGAGATGGAGTCGGCCTACCACCGAAGCATGGTCGAACTCGCCTACGAGGAGGGCCGCAACGAGGCCAAGGCCGCCGCCGACCCCGGCGTCGACGACGCCGACGCCGTCTGGGCCGAACTGGTTCAGGGTGAGGTGACGACGGTCGACTCCGATGATGTCCCGGAACGCGGGCGGGACGGCCTCCCCAGCGCGCTCGACTCTGGCGACCTGCTCGACCGCCAGGACGTCGACAGCACTGAGGCCGTCGACAGACCCGACTTCCTGGACCGGTAGCGGGGACCGCTCCCGGGCGTGGCCCTCGGCGGAGCAGTAGCGAGGCGACGAGCGTAGCGACCCGTCTCGGAGCGAACCGGCGAACGAAGCGCGCCGGAGAGCAGTACCGCGGGCGTCTCCCCGCTGCCGGCAACAGGGTTATATACTCGACAAGACAAGCCGGCCCATATGAGCCGAATCAAACTGTCACTGCCGGACCAGGTAGACTCCGACATCCAGCGCCTCGTCGAACAGGGTGAGTTCCTCAACCGCGATCAGGCCGTCGAGGACCTGCTGAAACGCGGCATCTCGGCGTACAACGTCACTACAGACGAGTCGGAGTCGCCGGTCGACGACGAGATGTTCGGCCAGACCACGTCCGAACAGCAGGACCCCGCCCAGATGGACGACGACTACGGCTTCTAACGCCGTCGGTCGCCCGCTCGCAACGATGGCCGCGGTGGCGAACGAGGTCGGTTGTCACACCCGCCGCTGGTCGTTC
>JBEQBH010000212.1:0-3092 GCA_041639955.1 Halobacteriales archaeon
ACCCGGCCAGTCCGCCCGCAGCGAGGAGCCCGAGGACCCCGCGGCGAGTCCGCATCCGCTTTTCGGCGCTATTCATACCATGTAGTGGCTATCCAGTAGTATATGAGTTGCCGGGTCGTCATTCGGACGACAAAGACACGATGCCGTTTTGCTCGCCCGTCCGCTTTAGAACGTATGGTCCGAGAGCTTCGGTCGGGCGTCTGGTTGCTGGAACTGGGCCTGTTCCCGCCGCTGGCCGCGAACGCCTATCTCGTCGACGGGGGCGCGTTCGAGAGCGGACCGGACAGCCTGGCGCTCGTCGACACCGGCCTCTGGTGGAACCGACCCACCGTCCGCGACGAACTCGACGCGCTCGGCTACGCACCCGCCGATCTCGACCGCGTCCTGCTCACCCACTACGACCTGGACCACGTCGGCGGTCTCAACCGGCTGGTCCCCGAGTTTGACGGGCCCGTCGCCGTCGGGCGGGCCGACCTCGACCTGCTGGCGGGGCGTGCCCACCCGAAACTTCTCCACCACAAGGGCCTGTTCCACCGCGTGAGCCGCCGGCTGTTCCCGCTGCCGGAGCTCCCGCTGGAGCCGCTGGACGACGGCGACACCGTCGGCGGGTTCACCGCCTACCACACCCCGGGCCACAACCCGGGCCACGTCGTCTACCACCACGCCGGCGCGTCGACGGCGTTTCTCGGCGACCTGGTCTGGGGCGAGCCGGACGGGTTGACGACGCCGTTCTGGGGCGACTCCTACGACATGGACGAGCTCCGGGCGAGCGTCGCCGCGCTGGCCGACCGGATTCCGGCCTTCGACGTGGCTGCGATGGGCCACGGCGACCCCGTTGTGACCGGCGGAAGCGACGCCCTGCGTGGGCTCGCCAAGCGGCTGTGACCAGCCGCTACTGTCCCCGATTTCGCCTGGTTATTTACTCCCACCGCCCCACGTTCGAGGCATGACATCGAAGCTTGCCGTCGTCGGTGCCGGCGCGGCTGGGGCCGCGGCGGCGTACGCGCTGCGGGACACTCCTGTCGACGTGACGGTCTTCGAGAAGAGCCGGGGGGTCTGTGGCCGGGCGGCGACCCGCCGCAAGGACGACTGTACCTACGAGTACGGCGCGAACTACCTGAAGGCCGACGACGAACGGGTCACCGAGCTGGTCACCGAAACGCTCCCGACGGAGGGACTGGTCGACGTGAGCGACCCCGTCTACGCCTTCGAGCGCGACGGCGATATCGGCGAGGGACGTGACGGTGAAGACCACAAGTGGACCTACGAATCCGGCATCACGCAACTGGCCAAGCGGCTGTTCGCGGAGACCGACGCGACAGTCCACAACGGCGTCCGGGTCGAGACCCTGGACCGCGAGAGCGATGGCTGGCGCGTCCACGCTGCCGACGGGACCGACCACGGCCGGTACGGCGCCCTGCTACTCACGCCGCCGGCCCCCCAGACCGCCGACCTGCTCGGCGAGGCGGACTGGGACCACGACGACTGTCGGTCGCTCCGCCAGACGGTCGCCTCGGTTCCCTACCGGACCATCGTCTCCGGGATGTTCCACTACCCGTTCGAACTCGACGTGCCCTGGTACGCCGCCGTCAACACCGACAAGGCCCACGACATCGGCTGGCTCGCCCGCGAGGAGTGCAAGGCGGGCCACGTCCCCGACGGCGAGTCGCTACTGTTGGTCCAGATGAACGAGGGGTGGTCGGTCGCCAACTACGACGCCCACCCCGACCGGCTGCTGTCGGAGATGGCCCAGCGGACCGCCCACCTGCTGGACGATGGCCGCCTGACAGAGCCCGACTGGACGGACCACCAGCACTGGCGCTACGCCCAGCCCGAAGAGACGGTCGACCGGGGCGCCCTCGCCCCCGCGGCCGCCCACGACCTCTACTTCGCCGGCGACTGGGTGGCCGGGGAGCCCCGCCTTCACGCCGCGGTTCGCAACGGGCTGGAGGTCGGCCAGACAGTCGCCGAACAGTTCTGAGCCCGGAGACAGACGCCGCTTGTCGGGGTCGCACGGCGTTCAAACCGTCGTCTGTAAGTCGGCAGTATCAGTCGTCCCTGTCAGGGGTCGCCAGCAGCTCGTCCTCGTAGGCCGCGACGGCCTCGACGACGGCGTCGGCGTCGTCGTCGGGCACGTCGAACTCCTCGAGGCTCCGGTACAGCAACTCGACGGCCCGCTCGATGTGTTCCGGGGTGAACGGGACGTCGATGTGGGCCTCGCGGACCGGCGCCGCGTCGTAGGTCTCGGGGCCGCCGGCCGCCTCACAGAGGAAATCCGTCTGTGTCCGTCGCAGTTCCGCCACATCCGCACCCTCGAAGAACGGCCCCAGCGAGTCGTCGGCCTCCAGTCTGTCGTAGAAGTCGTCCACGACGGCGCGGATGCCGTCGTGACCGCCCAGCCGCTCGTACAGTGTGTCCTGTGCCATGTCGGGTGAATGGTCTCTCCTAGAGTAAACAACTATCTACTCGACTGTGCCGTCCCGATAGGCATTTGGGCGGCCGACGACAGCCATCGACATGGACCACAAGCGGGAGCTGACGAGTGTCGACCTCGCCGCCTTAGAGGCCGAACTCGCCGAGTACACCGGTGCGAAACTCGACAAGGCCTATCTGTACGCCGAGGACGACCTCGTTCGCCTGAAGCTGCGGGACTTCGACCGCGGCCGCGTCGAGTTCATCATCGAGCTCGGCGACGTGAAGGGGGCCTACGTCGCCTCGGCGGACCACGTCCCGGACGCCCCGGGCCGGCCGCCCGACTTCGCGATGATGCTCCGGAACCGCCTCTCGGGGGCGGACCTCGTCCGGGTCGAGCAGTTCGAGTTCGACCGCATCCTCGAACTGGAGTTCTCACGCGGCGACGGCTCGACGACGGTCGTCGCGGAGCTGTTCGGCGACGGCAATCTCGCGGTGCTCGACGGTCACGGCGAGGTCATCGACTGTCTCGAAACCGTCCGACTGAAATCGAGAACCGTGGCGCCGGGGACGCCCTACGAGTTCCCCTCCGCCCGGTTCAACCCGCTGACCGTCGACTACGACGGCTTCGTCACCCGGATACGGGAGTCCGACGCCGACCTCGTCCGGACGCTGGCGAC
>JBEQBH010000213.1:0-3083 GCA_041639955.1 Halobacteriales archaeon
ACGCCGACGCCTGGGAGATGGCACAGCCGTCCCCGCGGAAGGCGACCCGCTCTATGGTCTCCTCGTCCTCGTCGAGCAGTACGTCCATCCGTATCTCGTCGCCACACATCGGGTTCTCGCCGACGTGTGTGAAGGTGGGGTCCTCGATCTCCCCCGTGTTGCGGGGGTTCTTGTAGTGATCGAGAATCTGCTGCCGGTACATGTCGGAGCCTCCGATACCCATTGTTGGACTATCATACGGCGCAGACGCGGAAAAGCGTTCGCTTCCACCTTTTTTCTGCCCGATGGTGCGGGTCAGTTATCTCCCCGCCTTCGGTGCGCTATAGGAACAGCGGGGGCACCGTGTTCCGGAAGATATTGAGTGAGATGAGAAAGAGGAGGCCGACGACGAACCAGTTGAACTTGGCCTCGTCTATCTCCAGGCGCCGCAGGTAGGTCCCCAGCAACAGCCCGACGACGGTGACGACCGCGATGACGGAGCCGAGCCAGAGCCGGTACGGCGTCAGGAGGTCGGTGAAAACCGCCATCTGGACGATGCGGACGGTGAATATCGTTCCCAGTACCATCGACAGCCCGCCGATGTACCGTTCCACGTCCCGCTCGAAGGTGTGGAAGTAGGCGGGCAGGAGCGGGCCGAGGTTGGCCACGGCGAGCAGGAACCCCTCCAGGACGCCAGCGACGCTGAGGGCGACGGGATGGTGGGCTTCCTCGACGGTCACGAAGTTCTGCAGGACCTGAAAGAGGACGTAGCCGAAGATGACCAGGCCGATGAGGAAGGGGACGATTGGTCCTGTCCGGAACTGCGAGAGGAAGGTGACCCCGACGACGGTCCCGAGGACGGCAAGCACCAGCAGGGCCCACTCCTCGCGGACGAACGCGAGCCCGGTGTTGGTCTCGCCGACCTGGAACATGTTCAGCATCCACGGGGGGATGGCGAGGACGACGACCGCCAGTGTCGGGTCGATGACCGAGGCGAAGATGGGTGTCGTGATGAGCGCGTACCCGAAGCCTATCATCCCCTTGACAGCGCCGGCCACGACGGCGACGCCGACGAACAGCGCGAGAAGGCCCGCGGAGACGTCTGACTGGATGCCTTTCGTGACGCTGTCCATCCCCGGGAAGAACACGACCGAGCCGACCGCGACCGCGAGCGTCGCGACTGCCATCATCACCTCCCGGTACTGGAAGTCGACGAGGTTCGTCAGGAACTGTTCGGCGTCGATGTGTGATTGGTCTGAACTCATGACGGGATAGGAAACAGGTCTATCTGACTCAGGACCCTGCCGCACTTCCCCCCATCTTTCCCGGCCGTTTCTGAAGCGACTGACGACCGGTCACTGAACCTCTCGACCGAGAAAAATGGCCGATTCGGGGGCTCTAAATCGCCGCCGGCCCGTTCGCTCGTCTCATAGTTACCGGAAATTATTGACCCGACAGATGGGGCGTGGCGGGCGGTTGCTCGGTGTCCCGTCTCTCCTCAGGCGAACAGCTGTCTGGCGTCGTCTATCGCTTCGACGAGCTTGTCCACCTCTTCTTTCGTGTTGTAGACGTAGAAGGAGGCCCGCGCGGAGGCGGAGATGCCCAGTTTGTCGTGGAGCGGCTGGGTGCAGTGGTCGCCGGCGCGTATCGCCACGGCCGAGTCGTTGAGGATAGAGGAGAGGTCGTGGGCGTGGACCGACTGGAGGTTAAACGAGACGAGACCGCCGCGTTCGACGCCGGCGGGCGGGCCGAGGATGTCGATGTCGCCCTCGCCTTCCAGCTGTTCGATGGCGTACTGCGCGAGTTCGTTCTCGTGACGGCGAATCGCCTCCATCCCGATGTCGTCGAGATAGTCACAGGCCTCCGCGAGCGCGATGCCCTGACAGATGACAGGCGTCCCGGCCTCAAACTTCCAGGGGAGGTCGTTCCACTTTGACTCCTCGAAGGTGACTTTCTTTATCATCTCGCCGCCGTAGAGGTACGGCTCCATCTCTTCGAGGATGTGCTTCTTGCCATAGAGGACGCCGATGCCGGTCGGGCCGGCCATCTTGTGGCCCGAGAAGGCCAGGAAGTCGGCGTCGATGGCCTCCACGTCCACGGGGCGGTTCGGCACCGACTGGGCACCGTCGACGAAGATGTAGGCGTCGTGGTCGTGGGCGATGTCGGCCAGTTCGGAGACGGGATTGACGGTCCCGAGCGTGTTCGAGACGTGGACGACGCTGACCATCGCGGTGTCCTCGCCGATGAGTTCGCGGGCGTGGTCCATGTCCAGCGTCCCGTCCTCCTGTACCTCGATGTACCGGCAGGTCGCGCCGGTCTTCTTGCATATCTGTTGCCAGGTCACCAGCGAGGCGTGGTGTTCCATCTCGGTGAGGACGACCTCGTCCTCGGGTCCGAGTTCGTTCAGCCCCCAGGCGTAGGCGACGAGGTTCTCGCTCTCGGTGGTGTTTTTTGTGAAGACGATCTCCTCGCGCCCGCCCGAGGCGCCGATGAAGTCGGCGACCCGGTCGTGTGCCTCCTCGTAGGCGACGGAGGCCTCCTGGCTCAGCTGGTGGAGGCCGCGGTGGACGTTGGCGTTTGTCGTCCGGTAGTAGTCGGCGATGGTCTCGACGACGCGTTCGGGGGTCTGTGTCGTCGCGGCGTTGTCGAGATAGACGAGCTGCTCGCCGCCGAACTCCCGCTGGAGGATTGGGTACTCCGCCCGGATGGCCTCCACGTCGAGGGGCTCGATATCGGTCTGTCCCATTGACTACGGAAAGGGGTCGGACGGTGAACTTTCTTTTGGTTCACCAAAACCACGGTTCGTCTGGCACGAAAACCCGGCCCCACACGTCAGGTCCAGTCGGTCTCGTGCCGGCGAGCCAGCGACCCGCCGGCCCTGATAAATCACGGCCGATTCGCAGCCCGGCTATCACTCGCTGAAATTTTGACAAATATTTTATAATAGTGCGTGCATAGTTAACACTGCCATGGGGGACCCAGACGACCGTCGTTCCGGCGGGGTGGCACAGCCCGACGGGGGCGTGATTCGCCGCGACAGAGACCAGCGCGCCCGCTCGCTTCGCCCGAACGGGACCCACGAACAGCCCGGTATCGAGCGCCAC
>JBEQBH010000214.1:0-3077 GCA_041639955.1 Halobacteriales archaeon
GCCTACGAGGGCGAGGTGTACTGGAAAAACGAGACGGTCCAGTACTGCGACGAGCTGTTCGAGGAGATGGGCGCGAACCTGGACGAGATCGTCTACATCGAGGACCCGTGGGTCGGCGGCGGCAACGCCGGTCCGGCCATCGAGGTGATCTACCGCGGGGCCGAACTCGCCACGCTCGTGTTCATGTCCATGGAGCAGGACCCCGACGGCGAGTACGAGATGAAAGACGGCAACCGGTACTCGCCGATGGACACCTACATCGTCGACACCGGCTACGGGCTCGAACGCTGGACCTGGATGAGCCAGGGGACGCCGACGGTGTACGAGGCCGTCTACCCCGACATGATCGCCTTCCTCAAGGACAACGCCGGCATCGAGCTCACCGACGAGGAGGAGCGAATCGTCCACGAGGCCGCGAAGCTCGCGGGCCGGATGGACATCGACGAGGCCGAGGACATCGAAGCCGAACGCGACACCATCGCCGCCGAGATCGGCGTCGAGGTCGAGGAGATGCGGGAACTGATGGCGCCACTGGAGGACATCTACGCCATCGCCGATCACTGCCGCACGCTCGCGTACATGCTCGGCGACGGCATCGTCCCGTCGAACGTCGGGACGGGCTATCTGGCCCGGATGGTGCTGCGCCGGACGAAGCGACTGGTCGACGGCGTCGGCGTCGACGCGCCGCTGGACGAACTCGTCGACATGCAAGCCGAGCGCCTCGACTACGAGAACCGCGACACCATCCGCGACATCGTCCGCACTGAAGTCGAGAAGTACCGCGAGACGCTAGACCGGGGTGGCCGGCGCGTCCGCCAGTTGGCCGACGAGTACGCCGAGAAGGCCGAGCCGATCCCGACCGCGGAACTGGTCGAACTGTACGACTCCCACGGGATTCAGCCGGACATGGTCGAGGAGATCGCCGCGGAGAAAGGCGTCGCAGTCGACGTACCCGACGACTTCTACGCGGTCGTCGCCCAGCGCCACGGCGGCGGCGACACCGCCACCGAGGAGTCACAGACGCCCTACGAGGACCGGCTCGAAGAACTGCCCGAGACCGACCGGCTCTACTACGAGGACCAGCAGCGGACCGAGTTCGAGGCCGTCGTTCTTGAGGTGTTCGACCGTGACGACGACACCTACGACGTGGTGCTCGACCAGACGATGTTCTACCCCGAGGGCGGTGGCCAGCCGCCGGACGAGGGGACGCTGTCGACCGACGATGTCTCCGCCGAAGTGACCGATGTCCAGCAGTATGGCGACGTCATCGTCCACACCTGCGACGACGACCCCGGCAAGGGCGAGTTCGTCCGCGGGCAGGTCGACGCCACCCGCCGCCAGCGCCTGATGCAACACCACACGGCGACCCACATCGTCATCCACAGCGCCCGGCAGGTGCTCGGCGAGCACGTTAGACAGGCCGGTGCCCAGAAAGGGACCGACTCAGCCCGTATCGACATCCGCCACTACGAGTCGGTGAGCCGCGAGGAGGTCAAGGAGATCGAACGCCTCGCAAACGACATCGTGCAGGACAACATCGCCGTCACGCAAGAGTGGCCCGACCGCAACGAGGCTGAGGAGCGCCACGGCTTCGACCTCTACCAGGGCGGCATCCCGGCCGGCGAGCAGATCCGGCTCATCACCGTCGGCGACGACGTACAGGCCTGCGGTGGCACCCACGTCGCCCGAACCGGCGACATCGGGGCTGTCAAGCTCCTGAACACCGAGCGGATTCAGGACGGCGTCATCCGCCTGACCTTCGCGGCGGGCAACGCCGCCATCGAGGCCACCCAGCGCACCGAAGACGCGCTCACTGAGGCCGCTGATATCCTCGACGTTGCGCCCGAAGCGGTGCCGGAGACCGCCGAGCGGTTCTTCGACGAGTGGAAGGCCCGCGGCAAGGAGATCGAACAGCTCAAAGAGCAACTCGCCGAGGCCCGCGCCAGCGGCGGCGGCGACAGCGAGGAAGTCGACGTGGGCGAAGCGACCGCCGTCGTCCAGCGAATCGACGCGGACATGGACGAACTCCGAGCGCAGGCGAACGCTATCGTCGAGCAGGGCAACATCGCGGTGCTCGGGTCGGGACTCGACGGCGCGCAGTTCGTCGTCTCCGTGCCCGACGGCGTCGACGTCGACGCCGGTGAGGTCGTCGGCGAACTCGCCGGCCGCGTCGGTGGCGGCGGCGGCGGCCCGCCGGACTTCGCACAGGGCGGCGGCCCCGACGCGGACGCGCTGGACGACGCGCTGGACGAGGCGCCGGAGATACTGCGGACTGTGGCGAACGTCTGAGACGGACTGCTGTCCCTGTTTCTCGCGACAACTCTGGTGCAGGCGGTCGATGCGGAAATGGCGCATAGCAGCAGTGTGAACCGCCGCCCGTTCTTTCTCGCCGCTGGTTCTGCTTCCCGCTCCGTTGCGTCGGACAGTTGTCCGATTGCTACTCGATATTCTGCCCGAACGGTCCGAATACGCTCAAGAGATACAATTACATTTACTTGTATTAGGTATCTCTGGATGAGTTTCCAAAAGTATTTTCAGTAACTGCCCATCTATAGCAGATATGAGCGGAAACCGTGACATCGCACACATTCAGTCCCATACCGAATACGTTCGGTCACAACGGACGTGTCGGCGTTGTGGGACCAGTATTCCCGCTGCTAGCGGCCGTGCTACCGATGAACTGTGTGAAAACTGCAGTGCTACCCACGCTACCTGACTCATGAGTACGACCACGACGCCCCCGTCGGACACCGACCTGGACGAAACGCCGGAGTTCGAACTGGACTGCCTGTACGACGACCCCGAGAACCCGTCCGAGTTGACGATTTTCCCCTCGGACCTCCAGCAATCCGTGACCGAGTGGGTCACCGCGGACCGGTCGGCGGCCGTCTCCCTCGACGAACTGCGCTGAGCGGCGTGTTCCGCCGGCCTATCCGCCCTGACACAGCCGTCTGGCGTCCCGCATCGCCTCGTTGGTCTCGCAGACGAGCGTCAGGTGATCGCCGCTCGCGAGGCGGAAATCGCTGTCGGGGACTCTGTCGGTTCCGTTGCGGCTTACCATTGCGACCAGACAGCCG
>JBEQBH010000215.1:0-3075 GCA_041639955.1 Halobacteriales archaeon
AGCATGTGGTCTTGCTCGACGTCGCGGGCGTACTCGGGGCTGTCGTAGACCTTCGCGTAGCCGACGGTCTTTCGCATCCCGAACTTCGTGTCGAGCTGGTGGATGACGACCTCTTCGGCGTCCTTGTTCAGGGTCGCGGCCAGCGAGTCACGCACGGACAGACGGGACGGCGTGGCCTCGTCGTGGACGACCTCGAAGCGGACGTCCGTTCTGTGCAACATGGGGTTCTCGTCTTCCTCGATGATGTCGATATCCATGGTTCGTTGTCCATAGATTCCCGCCGTAGCGCCTAAAAGGATTTCGAAGCCACAACTTCGCGCTCTCACGCCCCGTGTTATCACGGTTGGTATCCTGACCCGCTGCCGGGTCCGACACCCCCGGCCGACGGACTGAACGCCTAAGTGTTGGCTACCCGAACCGAACCACAAGGGATCCCCTATCTACTCGAAACACCACTTCCTTCTCTCTGTCGCCGTCGGTCTGCTTGCCGGCCTCTACGCCGGACTCGACCTACTTACCGGTCTGGGCTGGGTGGTCTTCGCCGCCATCGTCGGCGTCGGCATCGACTTCGACCACTTTCTGGTCGCCTGGTACAACACCGGCGACCCGCGGGCGATCCGCTACTGCCTGCGGAACCCGCGTGCGGTGTTTACCGACCAGGCGTCGATATTCCGTGAGTGCGAACTCGGCAGGCTCGACCGCCTTCTCAGCCACATGCTCATCGGCGGGCCGCTGGTCGCCGCGCTCTGGGCCCTCTCACCGGCGCTCGCGGCTCTGGCCGCCGTCACCCTGTACGTCCACGTCGTCGCCGACCTGTACCAGGATATCCGTGACGTGCGCGGGTCGGACGGCGCACTGGGCTGAGACACGCAGACCCGCCGACTGTCAGAGCTGGCCGATATCCGCAAGCAGCTGCGAGAGGTGAATCCGCTCGTTTGCGGCCTCGGTCAGCGCCATATCGGTCTCGCCGGCGAGCTCGTGGACCGCCGCCAGCCGCGTCCCGGAGTACCGCGAGCGGGCCACGTCGAGAATCTCCTCGATGACGTCGTCGGCGCCGTATCCCTCGTCGACGAGCAGGTCGTCCAGTTCCGACCGGGCATCGGTAAAGCGGCCCTCCTCGGCGGCCTCGACCATCGATTCGACGGCGTCGTCCGCCTCTAACCCCGTGAGCGTCTCGTAGGCCGTCTCCATGGTCACCGCGCCGGTCTCCTCGTGGGTGGTCTGGGCGGCCAGGACGGCCGACCGGAGGTCCCCCTCGGCGTAGCCGGCGACGTACTCCAGGCCCTCCTCGTCGTGGTCGACACCCTCGGCGGCGACGATATCCGAGAGCACGTCCACGGTCTCGGCGTGGGTCGGTTCCCGCATCACGACCGGGAAACACCGCGAGCGAATCGGCGGGATGACCGCCGACGGCTGGCGCGTGGCGATGACGAACTGCGTCGCTTCGTAGTACTGCTCCATCACCCGGCGCAGCGCCTGCTGGAAGTCCTCGCGCATTCCCTCAGCGTTGTCGAGCAGGATGGTCTTGTACGTGCCCGACATCGGCGTGTAGCTCGCCGACTCCTTCAGGACGTGGTTGATGAGGTCGGCCTTCGAGGACTCGCGCCGGCGCTTGCTGTCGATAAAGGACGAAAACCGGGGGTCGTTGGCAACCTCCTTTTTCGTCATGTCGAACACGTCGGCGACGTTCAGCTCGGTGAAGTCGGCGTCGGGGTTGTCGTGGACCTCGCGGGCGTAGGCCCGCACCGCGGCGGTCTTGCCTGCCCCCTTCGGCCCGTGGACCAGCAGGTTCATCGGCTCCTCAATGGCCCCCTGCAGATGCTCACGGGCCGTCGGCTGGGGGACATCTTCGAGTGCCGGCGCGTGCGTCTCGGTCCACAGCGGCGCGTCCATCTGTCGGCCGAGCGTACGCGGGGGAGCATCAAGTATTCCCCGCTTCCCCAACGACTCGTTACTCGCCGCTTACGGGTCGATCGGCCCGATGCTCGCTGATAATCTGGTCGACCATCTCGGCTTTCTGCTCCTGGCGGCGCTTCTCGGCCCGGTCGCGCCAGTCGTCGATAGCGTCCTCGACGGCCTCTTCGCGGGCGATGGCGAGTTCGTCGACCTCCTGGACGGGGACCATCTCGGCGGGCGCCACCGGGATGTCGTGGTCGAACAGCACCTCGTCGGCGATGTCGGAGAGGCCGCCGTTGCGAACCACCAGCCGCGGGTCGACCTCGGCCAGCCGCTGGGCCGTCGACCGGCCCGCGCCGGAGGCGTCACGGAACATGACGATGTCGCCCGCCGCGAGCCCGAACTGCTCGTCGGCCTCGTCGATGTCGCCGCGGGTGAACTGCTCGACGACCTTCACGGGGACCAGCCCCTCCTCGTGTTCGGAGACGTCGGCGAAGTTCGAGTGGTCGAGCTTCCAGAGCTCCTTGAGCCGTTCGAGCTTCTCTGCGAGGGCCTCGCGCTTTTCCTTCTCTTCCTCGACGTTCCGTTCGAGAGCCTCGTTGCGCCGCTGGAGGCGTGTGACTTCACGGTCCTTGCGGACCTCCCGGCGCCCCTCCTGGCGGGCTTTCTCCAGCTGTTTGTCCTTCTCGGCGAGTTGCTCGTCTTTCTGCTGAATCGTTTCCTTGAGCTCCTCGACGTGGCCCTCCAGCCGGTCGATACGGGCCTCGAGGCGCTTTATCTCCTTCTCGTCGGCGGTGAGTTCCCGGGGCTGGTGTGTCGACGCGCTTTCCTCGGGCTCGTCCTCGCCCTCGATATCCCGGAGGACGGACTCGACCGACTCCTCGCCGGCGACGACGCGGGCGACGACGGGGCCGACCTCGTGGCGCGGAGGCACCTTCTCGGCGACCCGTTCGAACTGGCTCTCGTGGGCGTCGAAGGCGTACAAGGCGGCGGCCATCGCGTCCCGCTCGTGGTCGTTGTCGTACCCCTCGTGGCGGGTGCGGTGTTTCTTTTCGTCGACCGGGAGGTCCCGTTCGGGCGCCCAGCCGGCCGCGTCGAACGAGCGGCGGAACTTCGCGACGGTTTCGGGCATCGGCTGGACGTCGGCGGCGACGACGACCGGCCGACCCCGCTCGATTA
>JBEQBH010000216.1:0-3073 GCA_041639955.1 Halobacteriales archaeon
CGCCCGCCTGGTGCGTGAGTTCGACGGTGCTGTTGGCACCGTCCGTGGCGAGTCGGAGGCGACCGTCCGACTCCGAGACGGTCGGCGTGGACTCCCCACCCCCGGGACCGAAGTCGAGCGCCGTAAGCGAGTACAGTCCGCCGAGGACAAGTACCGCGGCGGCAACGAGCAAGACAACTGCGACGACGGGCGACGCGCCCCGGGACGAACCGTTCCCCATTGCCTGGTGGTGTGTCCCCCGTTACCTGAATGGCCCGGTCAACGCAACTTTCCGGGCGATGCCCGTCAGGCGCCCGCTGGACTGTCGACCTAGTCGTCGAAGATGTGCGTGTCGTACTCGTCCGAGGAGTGACGGACGAGGCGCTCGGTGCCGTCGTGGTCGCCGTCGTCGAGGCCCTGCCACAGCAGTGGGTGCTTTCGGTGCCCCCCAAGTCACGTCTGGGGCGACCCGACCGAGATATCGCGACGGGGGAGTCTCAGTCGTAGAGCGGATACGTGTCAGTGAGTTCGTCGACGCGGTCGCTGACCTCGGCGACGACCTCGTCGTCGTGTGGCGCCTCGACAACCTCGTAGATGAGGTCGGCGACCTCGCGGCAGTCGTCCTCGTCGAACCCACGCGTCGTCAGGGCGGGCGTGCCGGCGCGGATGCCCGAGGGGTTAAACGCCGAGCGGGTCTCGCCGGGGACGGTGTTTGCGTTGAGGACAACGCCGGCTTCCTCCAGCGCCTCCTCGACTTCCTTGCCGGTCGTGTCCGGATGCGACGGGCGGAGGTCGATGAGGACGAGGTGGTTGTCGGTGCCGTCCGAGACGAGGTCGAGACCGTGTTCCTTGAGTCGGTCGCCGAGCGCGACGGCGTTGGCGACGGTCTGTTCGGCGTACTCCTCGAACTCGGGGTCGAGCGCCTCGCCGAAGCCGACCGCCTTGCCGGCGACGTTGTGCATCAGCGGGCCGCCCTGGGAGCCAGGGAAGACCGCCGAGTCGATGTCGTCGGCGTGCTCCTCGTCGCACATGATGATGCCGCCCCGGCCCGCGCGGATGGTCTTGTGCGTCGAGCCGGTGACGAAGTCGGCGACACCGACCGGCGACTCGTGGACGCCGGCGGCGACGAGTCCGGTGATGTGAGCGATGTCGGCGAGGTGGTAAGCGTCGACAGCGTCGGCCGCCTCCTGGATGCGACCGAAATCGACCTCGCGCGGGTACGCGGAGTAACCTGAGACGATGATGTCGGGTTCGAACTCCTCGGCGTGTTCGCGCAGGCCCTCGTAGTCAACGTAGCCCGTCTCCTCGTCGACCTCGTACTGTTCGACCTCGTACACCTGGCCGGCGAAGTTCGCCGGGTGGCCATGGGAGAGGTGGCCGCCGTGTGTCAGGTCCAGGGAGAGTATCTTGTCGCCGGGTTCGAGGACGCCGAGATAGACGCCCATGTTAGCCTGCGAACCCGAGTGGGGCTGGACGTTGACGTGGTCGGCGCCCCACAGCTCCTTGGCGCGGTCGATGGCCAGCTGTTCGATGTCGTCGGCGAACTCGCAGCCGCCGTAGTAGCGCTCGCCGGGGTACCCCTCGGCGTACTTGTTGGTGAGTTCGGAACTCTGTGCCTCCATGACGGCCTCGGAGACGTGGTTCTCGCTGGCGATCATCGCCAGTGTGTCGTTCTGGCGTGCCCGCTCGCCTTCTAAGGCATCTGCGACAGCAGGATCCGCCTCGCGGACGGTGTCGTAGCTCATGTGAGTTGGTCGGGACCCGCCCGTCAATAATCTACCCTTTGGCCCCGGGCGTGTGAGTAGCTGGCAGGTTCGGGTGCCGCTCGTGTCAGTACGAAATGTTCACCCCGACATCAGTATGTATATAGTGCATAAGCTCACACAACCCGGCACATGGTCTCTTGGGGGGCCACAGAGACGGCTGCCAAGCAAGGGACCGGGGCGGACGTTGCTCGGCAGACCCGCGCAGGGGTATCGACGGTCCTGGCACAGCTCGACGACCGCCGGGAGTGCCCCGACGACACGATACCACGGGCCACGACCGACTGCGTCCAGGGGTGGGCCACTCGTCTCCGGGTCCCCGGGACCGAGCCGACCGTGACAGCGCTTGACTGTAACGCACAGTACGCACTGACCAGTGCCTCGGAACTGCCCGAAGGCGCGTTCCTGCTCTCGGTCACCGTCCGGACCGCCGGCGACGCGCCCGGGAGCAGTCCGCTCCCCACGCATCAGGGGCGTCTCCACGTTCGCTTCGACGGGGGCGCCTCGTTGCGCCCCACCGGGGGCGAGACGGTGCTGTCGCTGTGGGACACACAGCGGGTCGCCGTCGCAGTCGGCGAGTCGTCAGCGATCGGCCCGGCCCACCTCCAGGTTCCGGAGACACCTGCGGGGCTGGCGACCGGCCTCTCCCATATGGGCACAGCCCATCACACGCTCAGTCCGTCCCGCTCGCACCCGGGGCAGCGGGGCCATCCGCCGCTGTTGACGACCGGCGAAACCGCGTCGATTCCCACGGAGCTGGCAAACACCAAACCCGAGACGGGTATCGAACTGCTGGTGCCGCCGTGTGTCGAGTCGCTGTTCATCGTCGCGCCGCTGGCGTACTACCTGGGTGCCGACGTGACCGTCGACGACCGGACGCGGGTGACACTCACCGCCGCGGACGCCGATATCTACCACGAGTTCGCCCCACTCCCCGACGCCCAAGACGAAGTCGCGGGCATGGTCCAGCGGCTGTTTTACCTGGACTGTCTGGTCCGCCGGATAAAACCCGAATCGAACCCCGAGCTACTGGCCCGGTGTTCGCTGGACCCCGAGACGGTCCGGTCGCTCTCGCCGGTCGGCCGGCTGGAGCGGTATCTGGCGACGCCGGACGAGGCGGTCGACGCGGCGGCGCCGGAGTGGCACCTCTCGACACACACACAGCCCTCACTCGAACGCGCCCGCTGTCTCCCGTTCCTGCTCGATACGCTCTCGCTTATCTACCTCTCCGACGGTGCGAAACTGGAGCGGCGTGACCTCCTCGAGAAGACCCTGTCCGACTCCTACACCCGCGGGGCGGCCAAACCGACGGCCATGGTCGAACCGACGGG
>JBEQBH010000217.1:0-3059 GCA_041639955.1 Halobacteriales archaeon
ACATCGCTTTCAGTTCCTCGGGAACGCCGGGCAGGACGTAGACGTTTTCGACGACACAGCCGGCGGCGAAGCTCTCGTCGGTCAACAGCGCCTGGCCGCCGGCGGGGACCGACGCCCACGCGTCGAGGTCCAGTTCCATCTCGTAACGGTCGACCATCTCCGGGTTGTCGGCGGCGAACGCTTCGGCTTTCGCTTCGAGGTGGACCCGAACGTCGTCGGGGACGACGAGGTCGCGGCCGAAGGCCGCTGCGACGCCGGCTTTCGTCACGTCGTCGGGCGTCCCGCCGATACCACCGGTGACGATAACGGCGTCGAACGCCTCGCTGTACCGGGAAACGGCGTCGGCGATGACCGACTCGCTGTCGGGCACAGTCAGCACCCGGGCCACGGTCGCTCCGGCAGCGGTGAGCTGGCGGCCCAGCCACGACGCGTTCGTGTTCTCCGTGTCACCGACCAGCAGTTCGTCACCGACGGTGAGGAGTGCGACATCCATCCGTTCGCCCTGGGGCGCTGACAGTGGTAAGCGTTTGGCTGTCCGCAGCGGAACCGAGGGGCTAACGGGCCTGCGCATCCACCGTCCGCTATGGACGTTCCAACCGTCACGAACGGGCTGCCGGCGCTCGGTCTCGGCACGTACAAGAACACGGGCGAGCAGGCAACCGAGAGCGTCAGGACGGCGCTGGAGATGGGGTATCGCCACATCGACACCGCGGCGTACTACGAGAACGAGGCGGCGGTCGGCGCCGGTATCGAGGCGGCGTCGGTACCCCGAGAGGAGGTCGTCGTCGCGACGAAGGTCTGGTACGACGACCTCGCCGGCGACGACGTGGTCCCGGCCGCGAAGGCGAGTCTCGACCGGCTCGGCCTTGACTACGTCGACGTGCTCTACGTCCACTGGCCGGCAGGCGGCTACGACGCCGGCGAAACGATGGCGGCGTTCAACGAGCTCTACGACGAGGGGCTCGTCGAGAACATCGCGGTGAGCAACTTCACGCCCGAGCAGGTGGCGACGGCACAGGACCACTCCGCGGCGCCCATCGTCGCGAACCAGGTCGAGCTCCACCCGCTTCTCCAGCAAGAGGAGCTCCGGGCGTACTGCGAGGAGGAGGACGTCGCCGTCGTCGCCTACGCGCCCATCGCCCGCGGGAAGGTGGCCGACGTGCCGGAGCTGACCGAGATAGCCGAGCGCCACGACGCAAGCGAAGTGCAGGTCGCACTGGCGTGGCTTCGCCAGCACGACATCGTCGCGATTCCGAAGGCGACCAGCGAGGACCACATCCGGGCGAACTGGGAGAGCCAGCAGCTCACGCTCGACGACGAGGAACTGGCACGAATCGACGACCTCGACTACGACGAGCGGCTCATCGACCCCGACTTCGCGCCGTGGTGAGGTGAGTCTCCAGCACGGCGACCTCGGAGCACGAATGGGTGCTCTCGCCTAACATCTAGCAGCAGTTCCGGACGGGCGGCCAGCCCTCGACCGCCACTCCGAAAGCCGTGGCAAATGTTTATAATTGTTAATGACCAACTTTCACCCAGTGCGTGGTATGAATGCCCACACCATACAAGCGCGAGCAGACCGACGACGGACCGCACACGAACACTGAGCAGTGCCGTCCGGGAACGGTCGGGGCTGTCGAGCACTATCTCTGTGGCGTCATCGGGTTGTGCTGTACCGGGGTGGTACTCGCGCTGTGGTATCCGGCGCTGGTGGCGGTCACACGGCCGCTGTACGTGCTCTCCTCGACTGCAGTGGTCGCCGTCGTCACGACACTCTGGCTCCTGACCTGGCTCGGAGTCGAGTTCGTCTGGGAGTGGCGAGCCGGACGACTGCGCCTCGAATCGTAGCCAGCGCGTCTCAGACCAGCACTCGCTTCACGTCCAACTCCGTGGCGCGCCGGACGACGGCTTCCACCGGGTCGGCCGACCCGGCGAGGTTGTCCGAGCCGCCATCGAGGACGGTAAGCGCCGCGCGTCGGCCGGGGGCGATACGGCCACAGTCGAGGCCGGCGATGTCGGCGCCGGCGGTCGTCGCCATCCCCAGGACCTCACGCGCGCTCACGTCGAAGTGTCTCGCCGTGTAGGCCATCTCGCGAAACATGCTCGGCGGGTTCAACATCACGTTGTCCGTCCCGAGCGCGACCGTCGTGTGGTCGAGAAGCTCTCGAATCGGCGGCCGGCCGACCCCGAGGACGGCGTTCGTCCGCGGACAGGCCACGACGGGGACCGACTGGTCGGCGACCCGGTCGAGGTGTGCCTGCTGGGCGTGGACCATGTGGACGAGCAGGTCGGGCTCCAGGTCGAGCGCGGGGTGGATATCGGTGGCATCGGGTTCGCCAGCGTGGATGGCAAAGGGGGCGCCACGCTCGGCGGCCACAGCCCGCTCTGCGGTGAAGTCGGCATCGTTAGCACCCGACGCGCCGTAGCCGTCGGCGACATCGAGGACGGCGGTCTCGTCGCTGCCGAAGATGAACGGCTCGATAGCGAGCGGGTCGGCGGCGTCGCGGAGCGCACGGGCCCCCTCGGTCCCGAACTCGCGGAAGTCGAGACAGGTCACCGTCCCGGTGCGGTGCATGTGTCGAAGCGTCCGGCGCATGGCCGTCACGAGTTCGGACCGGTCGGCCGCTTGCAGCCGCCGGTGTTTCAGGCTCTCCGGCGGCACCACCGCCTCTTCGAGCGATAGCCCGACGGCCGCGTCTTTGGCAACGCTGTCACCGAGGTGAGTGTGGGCGTTGACGAAGGCCGGGAGGATGATGTCAGTCGAGTCCGTCCGGGCTTCCTCGACGGCCTCGATGCGGCCGTCCTCGACGACGACCCGGCCCCGAATCGGCTCGAACGACGCCCCGAAGAGAACGGTCCCGGTTAGTTCTTCCATACCCGGGGTCCGGAGCGGGAAGGGATATGGATTGCTACGCCTCGCGCCCGCTGGCGCCGTCCGTCGAGCCCGCGCTCACGGACTCGGAGCCCCAGTCCATACCGACACTGAGCAGGGTCACGCCGTCGACCGTTGAAATTGTGACCGACGCCGGGCCCTCGAAGCGCTCGGCCGCGTCGGCGGC
>JBEQBH010000218.1:0-3054 GCA_041639955.1 Halobacteriales archaeon
CCGAACGGGAGTACGGCAAGTGGTCGGCCTACGGCCGGTCGAAGCTGGCGAACCTCCTCTTTGCCTACGAGTTTCAGCGCCGCCTCGACGAGCACGACGAGAGCGTCGTCAGCGTGGCCTGTCACCCGGGCTACGCCGACACGGAGCTGCAGTTCCGCGGGCCCCGGGAGATGGGGTCCAGCGTTCGGATGGGGCTGATGAAAGTCGCGAACGGTCTGTTCGGGCAGTCCGCCGAGCGCGGGGCCCTGCCGATGCTGTACGCCGCCGTCAGCGACGAGGTCGTTGGCGGCGAGTACGTCGGTCCCGGCGGGTTCATGCGGATGCGGGGGGCACCGGAGTTCCAGCAGTCGAACGCCGCCTCGCAGGACGAGGCCGACGCCGGGCAGCTCTGGACCGTCTCCGAGGAGCTGACCGGGGTCGAGTACGAGTTCGAGTAACCGAACCAGCAGGTTTTCAGGCGACGACACGGAACCCCAAACCGGCTTATGCAACCGGTCGAGATAGCGCTGCGGCTGCTGGCCGGGGTCGCGCTCATCCTCGCTAACGGCTTTTTCGTCGCCATCGAGTTCGCGCTGACCCGGGCACGGCAGTTCACCGAGTCGGAGTTCGTCGGCGACGGGCATCCGGCCTTGGAGCGGGCGTGGTCGATGACGGACGACCTCGAGATCTATCTGACGAGCTGTCAGGTCGGCATCACGGCCTCCTCCATCGCCGTCGGTATCATCGCCGAACCGGCGCTTGCGGCGCTGTTCGAGCCGACGTTCGCCGGCTCGCGGCTGGCCGGCGTGGGGCTGGGAGCCGCCATCGCCTTCGCCATCATCAACCTCGTCCACCTGACCCACGGCGAGCAGACGCCGACGTATCTGGGCGTCGAGCGCTCCCGGTTCGTCTGTCGGTACGGCGCGACGCCGCTGTACTACTTCGCGAAGGTCATCTCCCCGCTCATCGCTGTCGGCGACAGCGTCGCGAAGTGGACGCTGGGACTGTTCGGCGTCGAGATGTCGGGCGCGTGGCTGGAGACCGAGGAGGACGTCATCGAGGGCCGCGCGGACCTCCGGAACAAACTCGGGTCGGTGCTCGAGGAGGGGGACCTCACCGAGGAGCGCCGCGAGGAGGTGCTGGCGGCGCTCCACGCCGGCGACCAGCAGGTCCGGGACGTGATGGTCCACGCCGACGACGTCGTCGCGCTCTCGCCGGTCGATAGCGACGCCGAGAACGCCCGGAAGGTCGCAGAGACCCCCCACACCCGCTACCCGCTGATAGGTGCTACCAGCGACGACCTGCTCGGGACCGTCTACGTCCCGGAGTTGCTGCGGGCGGCGACCGAGACGGCAGGCGAAGGCGACCTCCTCTCCGGCGTCGACCTCGAGGCCGTCGCCGCACCGCCCCTGACGATGTCGGCCGACACGAGCGTCAGCGACGCCATCGACCGCTTCCAGGCCGAGAGTCAGGAGCTCGCGGTCGTGCTGGACGACAGCGAGGTGGTCGGCCTGCTCACCGTCACCGACGCCCTGGAGGCCGTCGTGGGCGATATCCGGGACCCGATGGACGAAGCGGCCGGGGTGGCATAGCGAGGCGTGAACGAAGTGAACGCCTCGAAATACGCGGAACGGGGAGCGAAGCGACCCGTGGAGCAGTAGCGAGGTCGCGAGCCTGCGAGCGACCTCGGAGCGACGTGGTGCTACCGCGGCGGCGTGTAGAAGTTCACCGTCTCCAGGGGCTCGTCCCCGTCGTTCTCGATACCGTGGCGCTCGCCGGCCTCGATACGGAGCAGGTCCCCCGCTTCGATTCGCTCGTCCTCGCCGTCGACCGTGGCGAGGCCGGTCCCGTCGACGACGAACAGCCACTGGTCGCTCTCCGCGTGGTAGTTCTCCGGCCCGCCGACGCTGCATCCGGGCTCGACAGTCATCTCCGCGGCCTGTGCCTCGTCGGTCGCCATGACGGCCTCGAAGTAGCGGTCGAACTCGAGGTGGGTCCGTTCCATACCGGCAGGTGGACCGCGAGCGAGGAGTGGCTTTCGACGATGTGTGAGACCGCGCGCCGGTTGGGGCGGTCCGTCACGCGGCGCCGCTCAGCGGCCGGCGGCAGGCCGTTCGACCGGGCGGTGCGAGTCGTTTGCCGGCAGGAGACGGACGCCCGAATTCCTATAAAAGTTCATAGACAATATCCAGACAGACGCAGTACGGAGGCCGATTCAGGTTAGTAAACATCCATGATAGAACAGAACTATTAACAACAGCCCTCCGGCTACGCCGGATAGAGCCACTATGTCAACAGCAGATATCCGGGCCGTCCTGCGCGGTGACGGAGGCCGGTTCATCTACCTCGCGTCCGCGCTGGCCGCGCTGAACGGTCTCCTGTTCGGGTTCGACACCGGAATTATCTCGGGAGCGTTCCTCTACATCAACGACACGTTCGCCATGTCGCCACTGGTCGAAGGGATCGTCGTCAGCGGTGCGATGGCCGGTGCGGCAGCGGGCGCGGCCGTGGGTGGACAGCTGGCCGACAGGTTGGGGCGACGCAGGCTTATCCTCGTCGGGGCCGGCGTGTTCTTCGTCGGGTCGCTGACGATGGCCGTCGCCCCGTCGGTCCCGGTGCTGGTCGCGGGGCGTCTCATCGACGGCGTGGCCATCGGGTTCGCGTCGATTGTCGGGCCGCTGTACATCTCCGAAATCGCCCCGCCGCGTATCCGCGGGGCGCTCACCTCGCTGAACCAGCTGATGGTCACAGTGGGGATTCTGGTGTCGTACTTCGTCAACTACGCCTTCGCGGACGCCGGCGCGTGGCGCTGGATGCTCGGCACCGGGATGATACCGGCCGTCGTCCTCGCCATCGGGATGCTCAAGATGCCCGAGAGCCCCCGCTGGCTGTTCGAACGGGGGCGCAAAGAGGAGGCCGAGGCCGTCCTCAAGCGGACCCGGGAGGGCGACATCGAGGACGAGCTCGACGAGATAGCCGAGACCGTCGAGAAACAGTCCGACACGGGCGTCCGCGAACTGCTCGAACCGTGGCTTCGGCCGGCGCTCATCGTCGGTCTCGGGCTGGCCGTCTTCC
>JBEQBH010000219.1:0-3002 GCA_041639955.1 Halobacteriales archaeon
TCCTCGCCGACGCGGGCGACTATCTTCTCGTTGACGTCGGTGAAGTTCTCGACGTGGCGGACGTCGTAGCCGAGCCACTCCAGCCAGCGACACATGACGTCGACGTGGACCCACCCGCGGGCGTGGCCCAGATGGGGCGGGTCGGACGTGGTCAGCCCGCAGTAGTACAGCAACACCGAGTCGGGGTCGCGCGGCTCGAACGGCTCTGTCTCGCCGGTCAGCGTGTTCGTCACGCGCAGCGTCATTGTCCCAGTTCAGTGAACCGGGCCGCTTCAAGGCGTCGGAACGCGTCGTTTGCCCTCCGGCTACCGACCGACGGCGCTCTCGACGACGCGCAGAGCGTCGGGGCCGTCACGTCGCTCGACCACGACGACGAGCGTCTCGTCGTCTACCCCGGCGGCCTCGACACCGATGTCGGCCGCGCGCAGTCGACCCAGTGTGTCCCCGAGCGCCGCGGGGTCGAGGTCGCCGCTGGCGACGATGCCGGTCAGCGAGCCCACCCCTTCGCCAAAGCGTGTGGTACCGACGGCGAGCAAGGCGTCGCCGTCTTCGACACGGCCCAGGCCGCTTCGCATCGAGACGCGGGCCTCGGCCGCGTGTGCGGGGCCGTCGGACAGTTCCTCGGCGAACCGTCGCAGGGCTGTGGCGACGGCGTCGGTGTCGCCCTCGACGTCGAGCGTCCTGGCGGCGGCGGTGTAGTTGACCACGCCGGCCCGGAGCGCGTCGTAGAGGAAGGGGCGCTCGCGGACGGCGTCGCGTGTGGCGGCGGCGAGTGACATACGATACCCCCGGAGGGGAGCGCACAAAAGTGTAGCCGGCCCCGGTCGGATGGGCGCACTCGCCCAGTAAAACCTGACCAGCGGTCCCCAACCGGCGAAACTTTTTGTTTGCGAGCGTCAAATAGGCGGAGTAACACGTCACCTGGAGGGGGTGTATCGTGTGTGGGTGTACATCCGTGGCCCAGATTAGCAACGTCACGAGGGGGGACAGCGAACTGCCGGCGGCGCTCACCAGGACGGTAAAGCGCGGGTTCCGCACCGGCGAGTACCTCGCGGACCGACCGGCGATAGACGCCGTCGCGGACGACGAGACGGCACAGTACGTCCTGACGAACCGGGAGCGGGGCATCGAGATACGCGACGGGACGACGACACGGGTGGTGCCGGACAGCCGGTACGAGACTGTCGTCGTCGTCACGGACCGCCGGGTAATCGCGCTGGTCGGCAAGGTCGGCGGTGACCGCCAGCTCACTCTCGACATCCCGGAGATAACCGACGTGACCGCGACGGCGGACCGGCGAGCGGGCGAGCTGAAACTCGGCTGTGCCGACGGGTCGACGTGGCGTATCCACACCGCGGCTGACGGCCTTTCGGGGGTGGCCGACTATCTCCGGAGCAGACGCGAAACCTGTGGGGGGCCCGACCGGATGGATGTCGCTACCCGGTCGATACGGGGGCTGTTCGAGACCACGGTGGCGTCGGCGAAGTCGTTCGAGCGCGACCAGGTAGCCGAGCTGTTACCGTCGCTTGACGCCTCACGGGACGCGCGAACCGGCAGCGAGCCGACCCGGGCCGAAAACCGGGAGTCCGAGACGGACGCGACACGGGCGTCCGACAGGCCCGATGCGGAGACGGCGATAGACGAGATACTGCAGGCCCTGGCGAAGACGGACTGGCGGGCCCGGGGCGCACAGCCGGAGAGCCCGTTCGACCTGCTCGCCGAGCGCGAGGACGAGCTCGTGGGTGTCGTCGTCCACTGCCCCGACGACGGCCACGTCGACCGGCAGGCGATACAGCGGTGTGACGCGATTACTGGGGCTGCCGGCACCGACACGGTGATGCTGGCGACGACTGGCTCGATTAGCGACACCGACGCGCGACTGGCCGCGGACCTCGGAGTGCGTCTCCGTAACGTCTCGACGATGCGCGACACCGACGACCCGCCGACGGTCGAGGCGGTGACCGAGATGGTCAGCACGGTCCTCGAAACGGCCGGCTGGTCGGTTCGCTCGGCGGCGCCGGGTCCGTTCGACCTGCTCGCGGACTGTGGCGACGAACTGATGGGTATCGTCGTTCACAGCCCCGAAGACGGGACCGTCAAGGACAGCATCGAACACTGCGGCCGCATCGCCGGCGCCGCCGGTACGGACGCGGTGATGCTGGCGACGACGGGTACGGTACAGACGGACGACGAGCGACTGGCCGACGAACTGGGGGTTCGGCTGGTCGAATCGGATTCGCTCGCCCCGCGTCACATAACCGAGCTAGCGGACGAGTGACGAACTATTCGCGCCGCCTCGGATACAGGGCGAAGCCCCTAAGGCTGATTCTCCCAAAGGCCACGTATGGACCAAGCGCTCGTCATCGCCGCTCACGGCTCGCATCTCAACGCCGAGTCGAGTACGCCGACGTTCTCGCACGCGGACACCATCCGCGCGACCGGCGCGTTCAGCGAAGTCAGGGAGTCGTTCTGGAAGGAGGAACCGCACTTCCGGGAGGCCCTTCGGACCGTGGACGCCGAGGAGGTGTATCTGGTGCCGCTTTTCATCTCAGAGGGCTACTTCACCGAACAGGTCATCCCGCGGGAGTTCCGCCTGGAGGAGTGGGACCCCGAGCTGTGGGATTCGGACGGCACGAGCGCGAACTCCGCCACGCTGACCGCCGAGGACACCGACCAGACCGTCCACTACTGCGGTCCCGTCGGCACGCACGACTCGATGAGCGACGTCATCGTCCAGCGCGCGAAGTCGGTGACCGACGACCCCGACGTCGGCGAGGGGTTCGGCCTGGCCGTGGTCGGCCACGGCACCGAGCGCAACGAGAACTCCGCGAAGGCCATCGAGTACCACGCCGACCGCATCGCCGAGATGGACCGGTTCGACGAGGTCGAGGCCCTGTTCATGGACGAGGACCCCGAGGTCGACGACGTGACGGAGTTCTTCGAGAGCGAGGACATCGTCGTCGTCCCGCTCTTTATCGCCGATGGTTACCACACTCAGGAGG
>JBEQBH010000220.1:0-2989 GCA_041639955.1 Halobacteriales archaeon
CGACCGACGACTACCCGTGTGACCGGCGTGGCATCTCCGACGCGGCGGAGCTGCTGGCGCTCCATGCGGCCACCTACGAGATGGCGCCGGGCGAGCAGCTCCCCCGCGAGTACCACTACCACCAGCAACGCGAGGAGCTGTTCTACGTCGCCTCGGGGACGGTCCGCGTGGAGACACCGGAAGGCGAGTTCGCCGTCGGGACCGGCGAAGTGTTCGTCGCCGAGCCCGAGAGCCCCCACCGGCCGTACAACGCCGAGGACGCCGACTCGCCGGCCCGCGTCCTCGGCGTCGGCGCCCCCAAGTCCGACCCCGGACTGCCATACGACCCGGCGGAGTGAGTCGGGGCTACGCTTTTCCCGCCGGCCGGCGGACTGGAGATCATGACACGCAAGCAGGAAGTCAGAGCGGCACTCGTCGACAGCGGCGTCACGGCCGTCCTGCGTGGCGTTCCGGAGGACCGGATTGTCGACGTGGCACGCGCCGTCCACGAGGGCGGGGTACGGGCCCTGGAGCTGACCGCCGACGCCCCGCGGTGTTCGGAACAGGTCGCGGCCGTCGACCGCGCGCTGGCCGACACCGACGCCGTCGTCGGCGTCGGAACGGTGATGGACCCCGCGGCCGCCCGCAACGCCATCGAAGCCGGCGCGGAGTTCGTTCTCGGTCCCCATCTCGACGAGGCGGTCATCGAGGTGTGCAACCGTGAGAGCGTCCTCTGTATCCCCGGCATCATGACGCCGACGGAGGCCGCCGACGCGATGGCCGCCGGCGCGGACATGCTGAAGCTGTTCCCGGCTTCGACCGTCGGTCCGGGCCACATCGGCGCGATTCAGGGGCCGCTTGGCGACGTACCCATCATGCCGACCGGCGGCGTCTCCACGGACAACGTGGCTGACTACTTCGAGGCGGGTGCCGTCGCCGTCGGTGCCGGGTCGGCGCTGGTCGACTACGAGGCCATCGAGAACGACGACATGGACGCCGTCCGCGAGAGCGCGGCAGCGTTCGTCGAAGCGGTAGAGCAAGCGAGAGACTGAGAAGCGTAGTCCACCGAAGGAGCGAGCGGCGCGGTCGTGGTTACGTCCCGCCGGCCGGGGTAGCCGTCCCGGTCTCGGTTCCGCCGGGCGTACCGTTGGCGTCCGTCGCGATGATGAGCCGGGCACCGGGCTGGTCGTCGGCGGGGTCGAGATACCCGGCCGCGAAGACGGTCTGGGCGGCCATGTCGATCGGGTCGACGCTGAACGTCGCGACCGGCTCTTCGTCGTTTGCCAGGCTGTTCGGACGGATTTCGATGGAGCCGGTGTCGGCGGGCACGGTGACGTAACCGCCGGTCTCGCCGAAGGCCACGTTGTTGGCGATGACGGTCTCGCCGGCCGTCACGTCGACGTCGGGGGCGTCGGGGATGGTGTGGACGGCTCGCACACGCGTGCTGCCGGCCTCGGCCGTCGCGTCGTCGTCGGTCAGCAGCGCCACGGTGAAGAACTGGTTCTCGCCCGACATTTCGCCGACGGCCACGGCGGTGTGGGGGCCCCGTTCCACCGTGACAGTTTCGTCGAAGATAGCGTTCGAGCCACCGGTCGGCGTGGCAGTTATCCGGTGTTCGCCGGTCGTCAGCGGGCGGTACTCGCTCACTGTCTCGAACGGAACGTCCGTGCGGACAGTGGTGCCGTCGACGGCGACGTCCACGTTCGGCGCGTCCGGCGCGAGATGTGCGACCCGGAGCATCGCGTCGTCCTCCGGCGCCGTTCCGGTGTCGCCCGTGTCCGTCCCCTGTTCGGTCCCCGTTTCCGGGGGCTGGTCCATCTCGGTCATCAGCTCCAGCCCCTCCGACTCGGTCCCGGTCGGCGTCCCGCCCTGTCCGTCAGTGTTGCTGCAACCGGCGAGTGCTACCAGCGCGCCGCCAGCAACCGTCAGCACGCCGCGTCGAGTCGTCCCGTTTCGTTGCATCGATAGACGCGTCTGGGGCAGGGGTTATCGTAAGGGACAGTGTACGGGGGTCGAAGCCGGTGTTTACTCCGGCTCGGCCGCCAGCCGACTGGAAGCGCCGATACCGACCGGGGGAGTCGAGTGGCCCGGGAGCGACAGGCCGGAGCCGCTCACTCCGAAAAGAGGCTGTCGACTATCTCCTCGGGGTCGAACGGTTCGAGGTCGTCGTAGTCCTGTCCCGTCCCGAGGAAGAGAATCGGCTTGCCGGTGACGTGGGCGACCGAGATGGCCGCTCCGCCCTGTGGGTCGGCGTCCGCCTTCGTGAGTATCGCTCCGTCTATCTCGGCGGCGTCGTCGAACTCGCGGGCGCGGTTGACCGCGTCCTGGCCCGCGACGGCCTCGTCGACGAACAGCGTCATGTCGGGGTCGATGTTGCGGTCTATCTTGGCGAGCTGGGCCATCAGGTCGTCCGAGGTGTGGAGCCGACCGGCCGTGTCGCCAAGCACCACGTCCACGTCGTTTGCCTTCGCGTACTCGACGGCGTCGTAGACGACGGCCGTCGGGTCAGACCCCTGCTCGTGGGTGATTATCTTCTTGCCCAGGTTCTGTGCGTGTTGCTCCAGTTGCTCGTTGGCGCCGGCGCGGTAGGTGTCGCCGTTGGCCAGCACCGTCGAGAGCCCGCGGTCCTCGAAGTACTGTGCGAGCTTGGCGATGGTCGTGGTCTTCCCGACGCCGTTGACCCCGGTGAAGATGATGACAACGGGTTTGTCCGCCGCCTGGACGCGCTCGTCGAAGTCGAACTGCCCGACGCTGATGACGTCGAACAGCGCCTCCCGAAGGGCGTCCCGGACGAGGTTGCCCGTACTGGAGAGGCGTCGCCGCGTCTCCCCGGTGAGGTTCGCCTCGACGCCCGACAGTATCTCGTTGGCGACGCTCATCTCGACGTCGGACGACAGCAAGGCGAGTTCGAGGTCGTCCAGGTGGCCCTGGAGGTCCTCCTCCTCGATGACCGTCTTCCCCGTGGCCATTATCTTGGCCTTCTCGGTGAGGCTGCGGCCGCCGTCGTCGT
>JBEQBH010000221.1:0-2986 GCA_041639955.1 Halobacteriales archaeon
AGGGCGACGACGTCCTGGTACTCCTTGCGGAGGCCGTCCAGTTCGATGGCGGTCATATGGGTCGGTTGGTCCATCCTCGGGTATAGTCTTTCATATTAGCAATCACCTTCACACTTCTTCGTCGGGGTCGTGGGTCTCGGCCATCCGGCCGGCTTCGGTCGCGTAGCGCTCGCGGGTCTCGTCGTCGCCGACGGGCGCCAACCGGTCGGGCTCCACGTCGGTGGCCGCCGTCACTCGCTTTCGCCGCAGGAGGTTCGGCGAGAGCTGTTTCGTGAGGTGGCGCTCGCCGTCGGTCGTCGCGTAGACGAGCGTCACCATCCGTTCGTCGCCGAAACTCGACCGCTCGACGAGCCAGCACCGTACCGTCTCCTCGGACTCTGTCATTACCCCCGCTTGTGGGGCCGCCCGCTTGTATCCACCGAGCGTGCCATGTCATCACACTGGGAGAGTTTTGCCGTAACTCGTGGTTATAGAAGTTTAGAGATATATGCATAGCACACATGAACGACCGCTACGGATTCGGGACACGCTGTGTCCACGCCGGCCAGGAGGAGCCGGACCCGGCCACAGGGGCCCGAGCCCCGCCGATATATCAGACCTCCTCGTACGTCTTCGGGGACGCGGAGACGGCCGCCGACCGCTACGCCCTGGAGGACGACGGCAACGTCTACTCGCGGTTCGACAACCCGACGGTGCGGATGCTGGAAAAGCGCCTGGCCTCCCTGGAGGGCGCCGCCGATGCCGTCGCCACCGGCTCCGGGATGGCCGCCCTGGACGCCGCGACGACCGTCCTCGCCAGCGCCGGCGACAACGTGGTGTCGGCCTCGTCTATCTACGGCGGCACCCACTCCTACCTCGCTACCACCGCCAGCCAGCGGGGCATCGAGACGCGCTTCGTCGACACGCTAGACCCCGAGGCCTACGCCGCGGCCATCGACGACGACACCGCCTACGTCCACTGTGAGACCATCGGGAACCCCTCGCTCGTGGTCCCGCCGCTACAGGAAATCGCCGACGCCGCCCACGACCACGGCGTCCCCCTCTTCGTGGACAACACCTTCGGGACGCCGGCGCTCTGTCGCCCGCTCGAACACGGCGCCGACCTCGTCTGGGAGTCGACGACGAAGTGGATTCACGGCTCGGGGTCGACGGTCGGCGGCGTCCTCGCCGCCGGCGGTTCGTTCCCGTGGGGCGACCACCCTGAGAAGTACCCCGAGGTCGGCGGGGAGAACCCCGCCTTCGGATTCGATTTCTCCGAGCGCTTCGGCGACCGCGCCTTCACGACGGCCGTCCGCCATCGGGGTCTGCGCGTGCTCGGTGACGGGCAGAAACCGTTCGACGCGTGGGCCACGCTGCAGGGCACCGAGACCCTCTCGCTTCGGATGGAACGGCACTGCTCGAACGCCCTGACCGTCGCCGAACACCTCGACGACCACCCCGAGGTGTCGTGGGTCACCTACCCCGGGCTGGAGAGCCACGAGACCCACGACCTCGCTCAGGAGTACCTCGATGGGGGATTCGGCGGCGTCGTCGCCTTCGGGCTGGACGGCGGCTACGAGGCGAGCAAGGGCTTTTGCGAGGAGACCGACCTCGCGCAGTTCCTCGCGAACATCGGCGACGCGAAGACGCTTGTCATCCACCCAGCGAGCACCACCCACGCACAGCTCTCCGAGGAGGAGCAGCGCGCGAGCGGCGTCAGCCCGGACCTCGTCCGCATGAGCGTCGGTATCGAGGAGCCGGCCGACATCGTCGCCGACATCGACGACGCCATCGCGCAGGTGAGCTGAGATGGACTCCAACACCGTCTCTGTCGGCGAGTTCGAGTTCCAGTGTGGCGAGACGATCGAGGACCTCGAACTGGCCTACGAGACCTACGGCGACTTCACCGGCGACAACGCTGTGCTGGTCTGTCACGCGCTGACCGGCAGCGCCCACGTCGCCTCCCGTGGCCGCTTCGAGGAGGGCGACCAGGCCTACGCCTGGTGGGACGACATCGTCGGGCCGGGCAAGGCCGTCGACACGACCGAGTACTTCGTCGTCTGCGTGAACGTCCCCGGCTCCTGTTATGGCTCCAGTGGCCCCGCCACCGAGAACCCCCAGACCGGCGAGCCCTACGGCCCCGACTTCCCGCCCGTCACCGTCGCCGACTGGACCGAGGCCCAGCGCCGGGTGCTCGACGAACTGGGCGTGCCCGCCCTCTATGCGGTCGTCGGCGGGAGCGTCGGCGGCATGAACGTCCTGGAGTGGGCAAAGCGCCACCCCGACCACGTCGAGAAGATAGTGCCCATCGCCGCCGCCGGGCGACTGGACCCGCAGTGTCTCGCGCTCGATGGCATCGCCCGCCGGGCTATCACTACCGACGAAAACTGGCAGGGCGGACACTACTACGGCGGGCCCGAACCCGACCAGGGGCTGGCGCTGGCCCGTCAGCTCGGGCACGTGATGTACTTCTCGAAGCCGAGCATGGAGCGGCGGTTCGGCCGCCGCGCGGCGACGCGGGAGGCCGAGCGGGCCTTCCCCACGGACCCCGCCGGCCGCTTTTTCCCGTACCGGGACGTCGAATCCTACCTCGATTACAACGCCTCGAAGTTCGTCGAGCGGTTCGACGCCAACAGCTACCTCTATCTCACGCGGGCGATGGACAACTACGACCTCGCCAGCGGGTTCGAGTCCGACGCCGACGCCCTGGCCGCCTTCGACGGCGACGCCCTCGTGATGTCTTTCACCGGCGACTGGCACTTCACCAGCGAGCAAAGCGAGGCCCTGGCCGAGGCGCTCCGGGCCACCGACACACCCGTGGCCCACCACGTCGTCGACTCCGACTACGGCCACGACGCCTTCCTCGTCGAGCCCGACAACGTCGGCCCGCCCCTCGCTGACTTCCTCGAAGTCGGGCTCTCGGGCAGCGCCATCTCCGACACCGAGGAGTCCACGGACGACACCTCCGATTTCGCCCCGGTCCACACCAGCCTCTTTTCGCGCTAGT
>JBEQBH010000222.1:0-2970 GCA_041639955.1 Halobacteriales archaeon
CGTAGGTCGCTGTGCCGTTGGTGTACCGCGTGAGGGTGGATTCGTTGCCGTTGGCCGACACCGTCCGCGAAAACTCGGACGTCCCGTCGGCAGCCACCGTCAGCGCGACCCGTGTCTCCCTGTCGGGGCTGGTCTGTGTGGTTCGTATCTCGGCACCGTCTTCGGCGACGGTGGCGCCGTTTGCCGCCGCGAGCGCGGTGGCGTTCGTCAGTGTTCCGTTCGAAACGCCCGGTACCTCATCGGGTGAGACGTCGGTCGGCTCCGCCGTCGGTGTGGCCGGGCTCTGGACGCCGGAACAGCCCGCTAGCACCACCGATACCAGGACGAGGAGAATGAGCGGCTTTCGTGTCATCACATCGATTGTCAGCTCGGCATACATTAAGGACTCGGGAGGCTCAAACGGCGATTTGTGCGTGAACGGCCTACATGGGGCACCAACGCTATCCGTTCGTCGCCGAAACGACTCGTATGCCCACCGAGAAAGAGCGGATGCTCGCCGGGGAGCTGTACGACCCGCGGGACCCGGAACTCGTCGCCGAGCGCGAACGCGCCAGGGAACTCGTCGACCTGTACAACCGGACGGGGGCGACGGACACGGAGAGCCGGGAGCTGATTATACGGGAACTGTTCGGAGAGGTCGGCGCCGACCCGACCGTCGAGCCGCCCATCCGGTGTGATTACGGGGACCAGATTAGCGTCGGGGACCGCTTTTTCGCCAACTTCGGCTGTGTCTTCCTCGACATCTGTGCCATCGAATTCGGTGACCGGTGCCTGCTGGGGCCGTCCGTCCACGTGTACACGGCGACCCACCCGCTCGACGCGGAGGCCCGAGCCGAAGGGAAGGAGTACGGCAAGCCGGTCACCGTGGGCGACGACGTCTGGATTGGGGGTCAGGCCGTCCTCAATCCCGGCGTCGACGTCGGCGACCGGTCGGTAGTGGCGTCGGGGGCCGTGGTCACCCGGGACGTCCCGGACGACGTCGTCGTTCAGGGGAACCCCGCAGAAGTGGTGAAAGAGCTGGACTGACGGGCGGGCGTACGGCGATTGTCTCACACCATGCGGACTGGGTCGGCAGTTAACAGCCCGGAGCCCGTCGCCACGGTATGGACAGGAGCGACCAGCTGTACGAGATGGAAGCGACGGGGTGGCAGCGAGGGGTGTACGACGACATTCAGCGGACGTTCCGGGCCCCTATCGTCAACTGGATATGGCGGACGACGATGGCGAACTACCCCGAGTTCTGTCGGTATCTGTGGGGACAGGTGAAGCCGCTCTTCGAGACGAAGGCCTTCGCGCGGTTCTCGGTTCGCTACCGCGAGACGGTGCTGTCGGCCATCGAGCGCGACAGCGAGATACCGACGTATCGACGGAGCGAACTCGGCGTGGCGCCTGCCGAGTACACGGAGCTGCGCGGACAGCTGGCCACGTTCGACATCGTCGCTCCGCGACTCGCAGTGTTGTTCCGGGTGACGAACCGCGCGCTCCACGACGAGCCCGTCGGTGCCGACCTCGAACCCGAGCGCGCAGCGACGGCGCCGTTCCCGGCGTGGCTCGATTCGGACCGTGGCCGGGCGCCGTCGATGGTACCGGTCGACGAGTTCGACGAGGGTATCGCCGAGACGGCCGCCGCGTTCCAGGCGTTCCACGGCTTCGACGACGGCTTGCCGAGCATCTACCGCTGTCTCGCACAGTGGCCAACACTGTTTGACGCGCTCTGGGCGGACCTCGGGGAGGTGGTCGAAAGCGAGACGTACGAGAGCGCGTGTGACCGCGCCGACGACCGGACGGACGCGTTCGTGGATTCGGTCCCGTACGCGCCGCGACTCGCTCCCGACACGCTCCGGACCCAGGGGTTCGACGATGAACTCATCGATGACGTCCAGCAACTGTTCCGCGAGTTCGACGAGGATGCGCTCGACGATGTCATCCCCGGGCTCCATCTCTGGGCCAAGACAGTCGACGCGGTCGCTGAGCGCGGCTGGTAGGGCCTTGCTGACCCTCAGTACCAATGGCCGCTAAAGTAAACACGACCAGTTTCGAGGGGAGAAACACGGCGGCCCGTTTTATTGTCCACTCACCACCCATGGGCGTATGGAGTTTACGTTCAATGGCCCCTCCGGACCGCTCCAGATTGCGTTCGCGGTCCTCCTCGGACTTGGAACGCTCGGCTACGGGGGGTACAGTTACGCGGCACAGTCGACAGCGCTGGGCTCCGCAGAGACAGTCGAAGCGACTGTCGTCTCGACCGGTGTCGAGACGAACGAGAAACGGCGTGGAACGAGCTACACCCCGCGTGCGACGTTCAACTACACCTACGACAGCGAGCGGTACACCTCCACGAACGTCTACCCCGGAAAGCTACCACGGGAGTTCGACAGCGAAGCGAAGGCGCGAGCCCAACTCGACGGGTACGAAGCCGGCGAACGCGTGGACGCCTACGTGCGGCCGGACGCCCCCGGAGACGCGTTCCTCAAACACGAGCAGAGCAACAAGCCGCTGCTCGTGATGGGGTTTGGCGTGGTCTTCCTACTCGGGACCGTCGTCTCCGTGGTCAGGAACTAAACCGCGGTGTCGACACGGCCAGTGGGCGTGCTCTCGCGCGGTGACGGGTTCGGTGTCAGACGCGCCACGTCACCGGTCTCGAACCCGGATTCATATCGCTGGAGCGCCCCACGGAAGCCGGCGGTACCGCCATACAGTCGGACGTGGTGTGTCCGTGACGCGCCGAGCGGGACGCTTTTACTCCGCCGAACCCTACGGTTGCCCACGCGTGGCCATCACGGACAAGATATACGTCAAGAACCACCAGCAGCTCGCCTCCCAGCTCGAGACGAGCTTCCCGAAGGGGGCGTTCAAGGGGGCGACGCTCGATATCCTCTTCCAGGGCGAGGGGCTGGCGAAGCTCGACGACGCCTCCCGCGAGCGGGTGCTGGATTTCGCCGAGGACTTCATGGACTGTGAGTGCCAGGC
>JBEQBH010000223.1:0-2966 GCA_041639955.1 Halobacteriales archaeon
AGTGGCTCCACCGGAAGGGCCGCTACGTCGCCCTGCCTGACGCGATGGCGGCCGGCGTCGAGGTCCGGGACCGCTACGACGAGACCGGCGAGCGCTATCACGTGCTGGCGACCGTCGAGAACCCGCTTGCGGGCCACATCCTCAGCTACCGGGGGACGTTCACACAGGCCAGCGAGGCCCGCGGGGACCACGATGTCGAGCGGCTCAAACCGATGGCGGGGCTCCCCGGGCTCCCGCCGGCGTGAGGCCCTTACAGCAGGGAGCTACCGCGACCGACCCGGTTCCCACTGTCAGCGGCGTCGCAGTCCCCGACGCGAGCGCCCTTCTGGGAGCCGCTGTCTGGCTCGCGGCAGTGCTTTCGGGGGCGCTCGGGACCGTTCCCCGAGCGCTCGCGCTGGCTCCGCTGGTGCTGGTCCCGCTCGGCGTGAGGATGGCCGGCCACCGTCCGTTTCCCGGCTACGCCGGCCAGTGCCTCCGCGCGGCGATGTGGTGCCAGCCCGTCAGCGCGCTCTCCTTTACCGCCTCGCTCGCGCTCGACGTGACCGGCCCAGCGGCCGCCGCGCTGGCCGCCCCGTGGCTGCTCGTCACCGGCCTGCTCGGGCTGGCCGCGCTCTTTCGCACGTTCGACCGCGGCGGCTTCGCGCTGCCCGAGACGGCTATCGACGCCGGGCTGGCGTACGTCTCCGTCGGCGCCGTCGCCCTGGTGCTGTACCACCTGGATATCACCTTCTACTTCGGCTCGACCATCATCCTCCTGACAGCCGTCCACTTCCACTACGCCGGCTTCGTCCTCCCCGTCGTCACCGGCCTCACGGGCCGTAGCGGCCACTTCGACTCTTCGCTGTGGCGCTCGCTCGTCGCCGTCGTTCTCGCCGGCCCGGCCATCATCGCCGTCGGCATCTCCTTCTCGCCGCTCGTCGAGGTGGTCGCCGTCGGCGGTTTCACCGTCGCCGTCGCGCTGTTTGGCTGGTTCGTCCTGCTGCGTATCGCACCGACCCGGCCCCGCCGACAGGCCGTCCTGCTGGGCGCGTCGGCCGTCGCGCTCCCGCTGTCGATGGCACTGGCACTTGGCTACGGTGTCGCCACCTTCTCCGGACTGGCTCTCGGCCTCGACATCGCCACGATGGTCGCCCTGCACGGCTCGCTCAATGCCTTCGGCTTCGCGCTGCTGGGGCTGGTCGGCTGGCGACTCGACGTTCCGTAGCGGGACCGCCGCTTCCTCGCCGCTTGCGGGTCGTCCCTCCCCGCTCGTTTTTCCGAGACGCCTCCCGCTGGTCGGCGTCTCGCTACTGTTCTGCGGCTCACTCCGTTCACCGCATCACTTCGAGGGCGGCGTGGGGCCGCCCTCGCTACTGCTCCGCGGCCTCGGGCTCTAACCGATACCGGACCGTCGACTCCCCGGCGAACTTCGGCCCCGACCCCGAATCGGTGAAGCCGGTGGCCTCGACGGCGGCCTGGACCTTGGACTCGTCGGCCGTGACGAGCAACTCGACGGCCATGTGCTCTCGCTGGGCGAAGGTTATCGGCTCTTTCAGCAAGCGCTCACAGACCGCCGTCGAACCGGCGAGCTGTGTCACGTGGACAGTCCCCTGTTTGGCGTCGTAGCTGACAAACCCCACAACGTCCTCCTCGCTCTCGGTCGCCACCCGGACCGTCCGGTCGTGGACGAGGTTGCGCATCACGTCGGGCGGGCTGTCCGCGAGTTCGGCGAGACGCCCGGCGTCGGCCTCGACGGCGTCACGTATCTCCATGCCCGACACTGTGTGCCCCACGCAAATAAACGGTGTGTCGCACACTCCCACGCCGACCGGTGGCAGGGCAGATGAACACAGTTATCCCGAGCGACGGCAAACCCGCGTGCATGACTCACGGACACAGGGTGGTTGAATGCGCGTAATCGCGAAGTTCGGCGGTACAAGTCTGGGTAGCGGCGACCGAATCAACCGAGCTGCGGACTCCATCGCGACCGCGGTCCAGCAGGGCCACGAGGTCGGCGTCGTCGCCTCGGCGATGGGCAACATGACCGACGAGCTGCTCGACGGCATCGAGTACGACGCTGCCGACGAGGACCGCGCCGAGATCGTCTCCATGGGCGAGCGCATCTCCGTCCGGATGCTCAAGGGCGCGCTGACCGCCCGCGGCATCGAGGCCGTCTTCCTCGAACCCGGTAGCGAGGACTGGCCAATCATCACCGACGAGTACGGCGAGGTCGACGTCGAGGAGACGAAAAAGCGCGCCCACGCGCTGGCCGGCCAGATGAAAGACGTCGTCCCGATTATCACCGGCTTCCTCGCCGAGGACCACGAGGGTAACATCACGACGCTGGGGCGGGGCGGCTCCGACACCACCGCCGTGATGCTTGGCAACTACATGGACGCCGACGAGGTCGTCATCGTCACCGACGTCGAGGGCGTCATGACCGGCGACCCCCGCGTCGTCGAGGGCGCCCGCAACGTCGGCAAAATCAGCGTCGACGAGCTCCGCTCGCTCTCCTTCCGCGGCGCCGAAGTCGTCGCCCCATCCGCACTTTCGTATAAGGACGCCAAGCTCGGGGTCCGCGTCGCCCACTACCAGCACGGCGACCTGCTGACCGGCGGCACCTCCATCGAGGGCGAGTTCCAGAACCTCATCGACCTCCACGAGGGGCCCGTCGCGTGTGTCACCGTCGCCGGCCGCGCTATCCGAAACAGCCCCGGCATCCTCTCGGACCTGGCCTCCGCTATCGGCGACGCCGGCATCAACATCGACGCCAACTCCTCGGGGATGGACTCGCTGACGTTCTACGTCGCCGAGGACGACGCCGACGAGGTCGAGGCGCTGCTGCACGACCGCATCGTCGACGACGACACCCTCTCCTCTGTCACCGTCGAGGACGGCATCGCCGTCATCCGCGTCACCGGCGGCGACCCCAGCGAGCACGCGCTGCCGTACCGGGTCATCGAACCGCTCGCCGACGCCCACATCGA
>JBEQBH010000224.1:0-2964 GCA_041639955.1 Halobacteriales archaeon
GGTCGTCTTTGAGTTCGTCGAACGCGGCCGCTAACTGGGCGAGTGGTTCTTCGAGCGGTTCCGGGACGTGTCGACCACCGAACTCCTCGAATTCGCCGGGTGAAGACATACGTCTTCCAGTGACACACCGGGGAGCTAAAAACTACTGCCGAGGAGACGCGCCCGGGGCGGCTGATATCCGTCTCCCCGGGATATCGACCTCGCTTCGTTCTAATTAGTTTAATTCTATATAGTGAAAATTTAAGTGCGAATAGTCACCCAAATCCGCCAGATGAGTGGGGAACCGACTGGGGACCGGCGGCCGACCGTGCCCGCACCGGTCCCGCCGGACGACCCCGAGGCGTGGTACGCGCCCGACGTTCGCGAACAGGACGAGGTGTACCCGGGCGCCATCGTGACCGTCCGCCAGGCCGACGGGTTCCGGTACGAGGTCCGCGAGCCGGTGCTCTCTCCGAGCGACCGGGACGCGCTCGCGACTGTCGAGTCACACTTCGACAGTGCGAACATCGAGCGGCCACGGACTCGCGAGGGCGCCGTTGAACGGATGGAACGCGGGTTCGACCCGAAACACCGTCGGGTCATCGACCGCCTGGTCGACTGTTCGCCAGCGGGGCGGCGGCGAGTTGCCTACCACGCGCTGTGTTCGCTGGCCTGTCTTGGTGAGTTGACCCCCTACGCGCTGGACGACCGCATCGACGTCGCCGACGTGACCGAGGACAGCGTCGTCGTCCACACCGAGGACTACGCCCCCGCGGCCACCGACCTGACCGAACCCGAGTACATCGAACGGTTCGCCAGCGAGCGCGTCGAGCGCCACACCGTCTCCTTCCAGGGGTTCGAGATACCGGTCATCGTCTACCGCGAACACCTGCTGGGCAGTGACCCCTTCACCACGAAGTACGCCGTCCGCGAACCGGACCTGCTGCCGGGCGACGAGGAACTCATCGCGGCCTGCAAGGAGCGGGTGTGGGAGACCAGCGTCGAAGGGGTCGTCGAGGACCGCGTCGCCTTCGTCCGGGAGCGGGCCGCGTCGCTGCTCGCCCGCCAGCTGACGGTCCGCAACACCACCGAGTGGGTCGACGCGGTGGCCTACCGGGTTCGGTCCGCGCTCGCGGAACTCGACCTCGCGGTGCCGCCGCTCGACCAGCGCTTCGCCGACGACCGCCTCGACGACCTGCTGTACTACGTACTCCGGGACCTCGTCGGCTACGGCAAGCTCACCGTCCCGATTCGCGACCACACGCTCGAAGACATCGAGGCCAACCGCGTCGGCGAACGCGTGAAGGTGCTGCCACGAGCGGACCTCGGTCACGACGGGCGGGTCCCGACGAACCTCGCCTTCGAGGACGAGTCGGCCTTCGTCAACGTCGTCACCCAGCTGGCGGCCGACGACGGCACCGAACTCAACGCCTCCAACCCCAGCGCGAAGGTCAACATCGACCCCGAGGGCGTCCACGACGCCGAGGAGACCATCCGCTGTGCGGTCGCCTTGCCCACTATCAGCGAGGACGGCCCGCACATCTCGATCCGCAAGCAGTCGGCCGACGCCATGACGCCCGTCGACCTCGTGCAACGGGACTCGCTCCCGACGGAGCTGGTCGCGCTGCTCTGGCTGCTGTACGAATCCCACGGCGTCGTCCTCTTCTCGGGCCCGACCGGGGCCGGCAAGACGACGCTCATGAACGCCCATATGCCCTTCATCCCCTATCGGGACCGCCCCATCAGCATCGACGAGGGGTCCCGGGAGGTACAGATTCCACACGAGACGGGGGTCTCACTCACCACTCGGGACCACGAGCGCGACCACCGCCGGGTGACGATGGCCGACCTCATGACACAGTGCAATTACCTGAACCCAGATGTCGAGGTCATCGCCGAGATAAACACGCAGGCCTCCTTCGAGACCTTCGCCGAGACGCTGAACACCGGCCACGGGGTGCTCGGAACGACCCACGCCGCCGACATCGAGACGCTCGTCAACCGCATCATCGAGAAGGGCGTGCCGACCTATCTGCTGACCGAAATCGACATCGTCGTCTTCCCGCGCCACGTCGGCGGCAAGCGCTACGTCGGCGAGGCCGTCGAGTTCCTCGACGAGCCACTCGACAGCGACCGCTGTGGCACCATCGAGAAAGACGGGGAGACAATCCACTACAACACGCTCTGTCGGCGCCGTCCCGACGGCTCGTTCCACCTCGAGTACGACCATCCGCAACTGGGCGACGACCGCCACCGTGTCGAGACCGGGATATTCGACCGGTTGGCGACGCTCCGGGACGAGCCGGTCGAGACTGTCGAGGAGACGTTCCACCGCCGCCATCGATACGTCAAGTATCTCGTCAGGGAGGGGGTCACGGACTTCGAGGAGCTGTTCGGCGTCCTGGCCGACCTAGAGACCAACGAGGCCGCGACGGTCGAGCGGCTCCGCCGCCGGGCCGGCGAACCGGACCCGGTGCACCTGGAGGTAGAGACGGATGACGACTGAGCGTCGGAGCCTCGGGCTGGTCGACCGCGGCCTCTACGCCCTCTTTGCCCATCACACGGACGACGACCGTCACACCACGACCAGGGAGCGCTACCGGGCGGCCCACCCGGACACCGGGTTCGGGCTGTATCTCGCGCGGATGTACGGGCTGGCGTGGCTCGCGTGTGTCGTTGCGAGCCTCGCGACGGGTGGGCTGGCACTGTCGCTGCCCGTGAGCACGTTCGACCGCCTCGTCACGGCGGTGGGCCAGAGCGTGCCGGTCGTAAACCGGCTGGCGTTACCCTCCGTCTCGCGGCTGCTCGTCGCGGTCGCAGTGGCGCTCGGGGTCGGTATCGGCTCGCGCTGGCTCGTCCTCTCGCTCGGGAACCGCTACCTCGCGTGGGTCGCCCGGGCCCGCGCGGCCGACATCGCCACGACGCTCCCTGGCGCTGTCAGATATCTCCGCGTGCTCGCGTCAGGGACCCACGACCGAACGGAGA
>JBEQBH010000225.1:0-2962 GCA_041639955.1 Halobacteriales archaeon
CCCACGGTGTCGGGCAACCTCCACATGGGCCACCTCTACCAGTTCACCCTGCAGGACTTCGTGGCCCGATACCGACGGATGGCCGAGGACACCGTCTACTTCCCCTTCGGCTACGACGACAACGGCATCGCCTCCGAGCGCCTGACCGAGCGCGAACTCGACATCCGACACCAGGACTTCGAGCGGCGGACGTTCCAGGAGAAGTGCCGCGATGTCTGTGACACCTACGAGGCGGAGTTCACTGAGGACGTCCAGTCACTGGCCATCTCCGTCGACTGGGACAACACGTACAAGACAATCGAGCCCCGCGTCCAGCGGGCCTCTCAGCTTTCCTTCCTCGACCTCTACGAGAAGGGCCGGGAGTACCGCCAGCGAGCGCCGACCATCTGGTGTCCCGACTGCGAGACGGCCATCTCGCAGGTCGAGCAGGAAGACGAGGACAAGGCCACGAAGTTCAACGACATCGAGTTCGAACTGATAGCAGACAGCGAGGGCCCCATCACGTGGGACGAGACGTTCACTATCTCGACCACCCGCCCCGAACTCCTGCCCGCCTGCGTCTCCGTCTTCGTCCACCCCGACGACGACGAGAACCAGCACCTCGTCGGCGGGACGGCGCGGGTGCCCCTGTTCGGTCAGGAGGTCCCCATCATCGCCGACGACCGCGTCGACATGGAGACCGGCTCCGGGCTAGTGATGTGCTGTACGTTCGGTGACCAGAACGACATCGAGTGGTACCAGGCACACGACCTGGACCTCCGGCTGGCCATCGACGAGTCCGCGACGATGACCGAACTCGCCGGCGACTACGAGGGGATGAGTACGACCGAGGCCCGCGAGGCCATCATCGAGGACCTAGACGAGGAAGGGTACCTGCTCGAGTCGCGCGACCACGACCACACCGTCCAGGTCCACGAGCGCTGTGGCGTCGAGGTCGAGTATCTCGTCACCGAGCAGTGGTACATCGAAATGCTCGACAAGAAAGACGAGTACCTCGAGGCGGGCCGGGAGATGGACTGGTACCCAGAGAAGATGTTCAGCCGCTACAAACACTGGATAGAGGGCCTGGAGTGGGACTGGTGTATCTCGCGACAGCGCGACTCGGGCATCCCGATTCCGGTGTGGTACTGCGCGGACTGTGGCGAACCGGTCATGGCCCGGAAGGGCGACCTCCCGGTCGACCCGCTGTCGGACGACCCGCCGGTCGATGCGTGTCCCGAGTGTGGCCACGACGAGCTGACCCCCGAGGAGGACGTCTTCGACACGTGGGCGACCTCCTCGCTGACGCCGCTGGTCAACGCCGGGTGGGACTGGCACGCCGACGAGTCGGCGGCCGACACGGCGGACGGCGAGGCTGGGGAGTTCGCCTGGGACAACCCCGAACTCTACCCGTTCGACCTCCGCCCGCAGGGCCACGACATCATCTCCTTCTGGCTGTTCCACACCGTCGTCAAGTGCTACGAGCACACCGGCGAGGTCCCCTTCGAGAACGTCATGATAAACGGGATGGTCCTAGACGAGAACCGCGAGGCGATGTCCAAGTCGAAGGGCAACGTCATCCCGCCCAGCGAGGTCTTGGAGAACTTCCCCGTCGACGCCGCCCGGTACTGGGCCGCCGGCACCTCCATCGGCGACGACTTCCCGTACAAGGAAGGCGACCTGGAAGCCGGCGAGCGCCTGCTCCAGAAGCTCTGGAACGCCTCCCGTCTGGTCGACCAGCTCACGCCCGCCGAGCGCCCGTCCGAGCCAGACGAGCTGTCGGCGGTCGACCGCTGGCTGCTCGCGGAGCTAGACGACACCGTCGAGTCGGTCACCGAGAAGTTCGAAGACTACGCCTTCTCGAAGGCCCGCAACGAGCTGCGGACGTTCTTCTGGAACACGTTCTGTGACGACTACCTCGAAATCGCAAAGCAGCGCCTGAGCGAGGGGGCCGACGCCTCCACGGAGTACACCCTCATCACGGCCCACCGGACGTTCCTGCAGCTGTTCGCGCCGTTCCTCCCGCACATCACGGAGGAGCTGTGGGAGCGACTCTACAGTGACGGCGACTCCGTGCACACCACCGACTGGCCCGTCGCGGGCGGCTACGAGGCCGACCTGGAAGCCGGCGAGACGGCTATGGAAGTCGTCTCCGCGCTGCGCCGGTACAAGACGGAGAACGGCCTGCCGCTGAACGCCGACCTGGACCACGTCGAGGTGTACGGCCACGTCACCGGCTTCGAGAACGCCGTCGCCGAGGCGATGCACGTCGAGCGACTGGACGTCTTCGAGGACGACCCCGACATCACGACCGAGATCAGCGGCATCGACCTCGACTACTCCGTCGTCGGGCCGGAGTTTGGCAGCGACGTGGGCGCCATCGACGACGGCATCGAGTCAGGCGACTACGAGATAGACGGCGACACTCTCGTCGTCGCCGGCGAGTTCGAACTCGGCCCCGAGCTGTTCCAAATCGAGGAATCCCGAACCTATTCGGGCGAAGGCGAGATGACCGAGACCGAAAGCGCAGTCGTCGTCGTGCGGTAGGGGTTCCGGCTCGGCGGCCCCGACTGCACAGCTTTATTTTCCGCCGCGGTGAGCCCCCGCCTATGTACAATCGGCCACCGGCCGCACTCGGCTGTGGCGCCTACGTCGCCGGGGTCGCCGCGGCCGTGGCGTTGCTGGGCGAGTCTCCCTACGCCACGGTCGCCGCCGTCGCCGTCGGTGGGCTGTGTCTGGGTATCGCCGCGGGCGGCCTGCTGGTGACTCGTACCCGGCTCCTGGGCCACAGAGTCACGGCACGGTTCACGGGGGGCGCGCTGGTGGGACTGGGCCTGTGGGTCACCTGGACCGGTGTGCAGGCCGGCGCCGGCGGCCGCTACCAGTTGACCATCGGCAGCGTCTTCCTGTCCGTCGTCGGCTGGGCCGTGCTGGTCAGCGGGAGCGGGGCGACCGAGTGGGCCGACGGGGAGACGCTGGCCGC
>JBEQBH010000226.1:0-2957 GCA_041639955.1 Halobacteriales archaeon
ACCCGCCGAGGACATCGTCGACAGCGGCGTCGGCGTCGCGGTGATGAAACTGGGCACCATCGGTGTCCAGGTGCGTATCATCCCGCCCGAGGCGGAACTCCCCGACGACTTCGAGGTCTACGACGACATCGAGGTCGAGGACTACGTCGCCGACACTGACGGCGAATCCGTCGAGGAACTCCTCGAAGGTGAACCCGAAGAGGCCACCGAGGCCGAGGAAGCGGCCGACGAGGCAGACGCCGACGCGGCCGCTCCCGACGAAGAGGTCGTCGAGGAAGAGGTCGACATCCCCACTGACGACGACGTGGACGATGTCGACGTCGACGAACTCGAAGAGGCCGTCGACGAGGAACTCGACGAGGAGACCGAGGCCGAAGCGGAAGAGCTCATGGACGAGATGGACGACGAAGAGGAGGCTGAGCAGTAATGGCCGTCCTCCACGTCCAGGAGATCCGCGACATGACCCCCGCCGAACGCGAGGCGGAGCTCGAGGACCTCAAGACGGAGCTACTCAACGCTCGCGCCACGCTGGCGGCGGGCGGCGCCCCGGACAACCCGGGTCGCATCAAGGAACTGAAGAAGGCCATCGCCCGGATCAAGACGATTCAGGGCGAAGAAGGCGACCTCCAGTCGGAGGACGAATAATGCCACTGACACCCGAGACGCTCACACGACACGAACTCGTCGGCCTCGACGTCGAGGTCGTCGCGGCGTCCAACCCGGACGCCGTCGGTATCAGCGGCTCGGTCGTCATGGAGACGACCCAGCTGCTGACGATAGAGCGAGACGCTCGGGTGTGGCACGTGCCGAAGGACAGCGCGACGTTCGCGTTCGACCTCGACGACGGGCGGACCGTCCGTGTCGAGGGCGAGCGACTCGTCGCCCGTCCCGCTCGACGCACAGCGAACGCAGGTGAATCCAAATGGCGCTAGGACTGAACGTACAGGAACCGGAGACGGCCTGTTCCGACCAGAACTGTCCCTTCCACGGGGAGCTCTCCGTGCGCGGGCAGACACTGGAAGGAGAGGTCGCCTCCACTGACATGGAGAAGACCGTCGTCGTCGAACGCGAGTACGACGTGAAGGTGCCCAAATACGACCGCTTCATGAAGCGGCGGAGCCGCGTCCCGGCTCACGCACCCGACTGTCTCGACCTCGCGGTCGGTGACACGGTCACGATAGCAGAGTGTCGACCGCTCTCGAAAACGAAGAGCCACGTCGTTGTGGCTATCGAGGACGGTGAGCAATAATGGAGGCGCTCAACGCAGACGTCACCCAAGGCCTGGAGAAGGGCTCGCTGATCACGTGTGCCGACAACACCGGCGCACGCCAGCTGAAAGTCATCTCCGTCCACGGCTACTCGGGGACGAAGAACCGCCATCCGAAGGCGGGGCTGGGCGACAAGATCACGGTCTCGGTCACCAAGGGGACGCCCGAAATGCGTCGCCAGGTGCTCGAAGCCGTCGTCGTCCGCCAGCGCAAACCGATCCGCCGTCCCGACGGCACCCGCGTCAAGTTCGAAGACAACGCGGCCGTCATCGTGGACGAGAACGAGGACCCGCGCGGGACCGAGCTGAAAGGCCCCATCTCGCGGGAAGTCGCGGAACGGTTCGGGAGTGTCGCCTCCGCAGCGACGATGATTGTATAGAACCATGACAACACAACCAGACAAACAGCGAAAGAGCGACCGAGACGCTCCGCTGCACGAGCGACACAAACAGGTGCGGGCCACGCTGTCGGCCGACCTCCGCGAGGAGTACGGCCAGCGCAACGTCCGCGTCAACGCCGGGGACACCGTCGAGGTGCTCCGTGGCGACTACGCCGGCGAGGACGGCGAAGTCCTCACCGTCGACCTCACGGATGCCGTCATCCACGTGGAAGACGTCACCCTCGAGACCACCGACGGCGAGGAAGTTCCCCGCCCGCTCGACGCCTCGAATGTCCGGGTCACGGACCTGGACCTGGAGGACGAGCGCCGCGAGGAGCGTCTCGAATCGGAGGATGATTCCGCATGAGCAAGCATCAGAAGCGACTGTCGGTGCCAAACAGCTGGCCCGTCGAGCGCAAGACGGCAACGTTTACGGTCAAGGCCGGCGCCGGCCCGCACGGTGAGTCGGGGGTCCCCCTCCTCATCGTCCTGCGGGACGTGCTCGGCTACGCCGACAACCGCAAGGAAGCGCGCTACGCGCTCAACGAGGACAACGTCCTCATCAACGGGAAGCCCGTCTCCGACGAGGAACGCCCCGTCGGGATGTTCGACATCATGGCCTTCACCGAGCGCGAGGAGTACTACCGCGTCTTCCCCGGCGAGGGCGGACGGCTGGCGCTGACGGCCATCGAGGCCGACGCCGCCGAGTCCAAGCTCGGGAAGATCGTCAACAAGACCCACGTCGCCGGCGGCGACGTCCAGCTGGGCCTCCACGACGGTGAGACGCTCATCGTCGAGGACGGCGACCAGTACTCGGGCGGCGACTCCGTCGTCGTCGACAACGAGACCAGCGACGTCATCGCCCACTTCGAGTACGAAGAGGGCGCGCTCGTCACAGCCGTCGACGGCGCCCACGCGGGCGAAATCGGCGAGATAGACGAGATTCAGGTCACGCCCGGCTCGGCCCAGAACAACGTTCTGGTGTCCCAGGAGGGCGACGACGGCGGCTTCGAGACGGTCGAGGAGTACGTCGTCGTCATCGACGAGAACTTCACGGGTGATGACGATGAGTAGTGACACTGACTCGGCCGACTTCCACGAGATGCGCGAGCCGAGCATCGAGAAGGTCGTCGTCCATATGGGCATCGGCCACGGTGGCCAGGACCTGGCAAACGCCGAGGATATCATCGGCGAGATCACGGGCCAGAGCCCGGTTCGAACGCGCGCCAAGAAGACTGTCGGCGAGTTCGACATCCGTCAGGGCGACCCCATCGGTACGAAGGTCACGCTGCGTGACGAGACCGCCGAGG
>JBEQBH010000227.1:0-2957 GCA_041639955.1 Halobacteriales archaeon
GGCCCGTCGAACAAGCAGGCGACGGTCAAACTCTACGACGTCGAGGGCGTCGACGTGCGCGAGTACGGTGACAAGCGCGTGAAACTCGCCTTCGAGGACGAACAGGGCAGCGAGATAGAGGTCGCGCTGTTCCCGGAACAGGCCACAGCGCTCAGAGAGGGGCTGGAACTGCTCGAATCGGAGAGTGAGGTCTTCGAGTAAGCCCGGGCTTTCTCACGCGCCGAATTCGACAACAGTTTTAGGCCCCACCTGCTTGCATCGGGCAATGGGTTCGTGTATCATCTGCGGCACATCCGTCGACGGACACATCTGTGACCTCCACGAGGAGGACGCGTTGTTCGAGTTCCGAGGGAATAGCGCCGACCAGCTCAACGTTGGTCGATACTACCGCGGCAACGTGGACGGCTTCGCCGAGTTCGGCGTCTTCATCGACATCGGTGACAGCGTCACCGGCCTGCTTCACCGAAGTGAACTGGACCAGCGACTCGACTCGCTGGACTGGGACGCCGGCGACGAGGTGTACGTCCAGGTCAAGAACGTCCGCGACAACGGCAACGTCGACCTGGGCTGGTCCATCCGACAGGCCGAAAGCGAGTTCCGCGGCGTGCTCGTGGACGACCCCGATGTCGGCCACTCCACGCTGCTGGAAGAGGACGAAGACGAGTCGGGAAACGCTGACGGGGACGGAGCGACCGCTCGGTCCCCCGACACGTCCGCCGACGCGTCGAGCGACACTGCTTCCGCGGCTGACGGGGACGACACGTCCGACGACACCGGCTCCGCGGCTGACGAGGGCGACACGTCCGAGCCGGACGCGGAGTCCGCGGAAACGACCACTGCACCTGAAGCGGGCGCAGTGAGTCAGACGGGCGACGCCGACCGCGTGTCAGAAGCCGGCGGCACAGTCGGTTCGAACGCCGACGCCGACGAGACGGCCGAAACCGAGTCCGCGGGCGGCGGCGCGGCCGCCGTCGAAGCCGAGGACGAACTGGAGACGGTGCCCGTGGGCGCCCTCGCCGACCACGTCGGCGAGACCGTCCGACTCGAAGGCGAGGTCGTCGGTATCCGACAGACATCCGGTCCGACGGTCTTCGAACTGCACGACGAGAGCGGGACCGTCGACTGCGCCGCGTTCGTCGAAGCCGGCGTCCGCGCCTACCCCGACGTCGAGGAGGGGCAGTTCGCCCGACTCGACGGCGAGGTGCGCGAGCGACGGGGCGAACTGCAGGTCGAGACGGAGGAGCTGACCGTACTCGACGACGCGGAGCGAGACGAGGTCGAGCGGCGACTCGCCGACGCCCTCGACGACGAGGCCCGGCCCGACGCCGTGGAGCCGCTGGCCGAGGACGACACCGTCGATGCCCTCTCGGCCGACCTGGTCGAGGCGGCCACCGAGATTCGCAAGGCGGTACTCACCGAGCGCCCGGTCATCGTCCGCCACACCAACACCGCCGACGGCTACCTCGCGGGCAGCGCCCTGGAGCGGGCGACGCTCCCGCTGGTCACCGACCAGCACCGGCGGGCCGACGCCCAGTACCACTACTTCGACCGCCGACCGCTGGAGGGCGGCGTCTACGACATGGACGACGCCACCAAGGACGCCTCGCAGATGCTCGACAACAAGGAGCGCCACGACGAGGCGCTCCCGCTCTTTGTCTTCGTCGCCGCCGGCGGCACCCGCGAGAGCCTCGACGGCTTCGACCTGCTGAACGTCTACGGCGCGCCAACGGTCGTCGTCGACGACATCGAGGTCGACGGCGCTGTCACCGACGCGGTCGACGCCGTCGTCTCGCCGAGCCTGGCCGACGCCCCCGAGACCACCGCGACGACGCTCGCGGCCAACGTCGCCGCTCACGTCAACGAGGACGTGCGCGGGGACCTCCGACACCTCCCCGCCGTGAGCTTCTGGGAGGACGCTCCCGGGGCGTACGTCGACCTCGCGAGCGAGGCTGGCTACGACGCCGAGGCGGTCACGCAACTGCGCGAGGCCGTCGCGCTGGAAGCGCACTACCAGTCCTACGAGGACAAGCGCGAGCTCATCACCGACCTCGTCTTCGGTGACGACGAGAGCGACGTGGGCGGGCTGGCCGGCCACGTGGCCGAGCAGTTCCGCGAGAAGGTAGACGACGAAGTGGCGACCGCCGTGGCCAACCTGGAGTACCAGACGGTCGACGGTGCCGACGTGGCGGTACTGGATACGGACGCGTACTCCCACCAGTACGAGTTCCCGCCGGAGGCGCTCCTGCTCGACGAGCTCCACCGATCGGTCCGCGACGAGGTCGACGCCGTCGTCGGGGTCGACACGGACACGCTGTACGTCCGGACCGACGCCGACATCGACCTGCACGAGCTTGTCGCCGACGTCGACGAGACCGTGCCGGAGGGCGGCGTCACGACCCGGAGTGTGCGTGACGGCTCCGTCCGTTATCTGGCCGGCGAGCGCGACGCGGTGCTGGACGCGACACTGGAACGTCTCGCCGAAGAGCTATAACGACGCAGGACTTTTCTCCCCCTCTGCCGTCGCTTCGCTATGAGCGACGGCCCCGTCAACGCCGCCGACCTCGACTGGACCGAACACGACCACGGTGACCGCCGGTTCAAGCGCAAGCAACTGGCCGAGGCCGCCGGTGGCGAGCAGCTGGGGGCCAGCCTCTACGAGGTGCCGGCCGGCAAGCGGCTCTGGGTCCGCCACTACCATGAGGGCAACGAGGAGTCTATCTTCGTTCTGGAGGGGAGCGGGACGCTCTTCCTGGGACCGGACGAAACCGAACACGACCTCGAACCCGGCGACTACGTCGCGCTCCCAGCAGGCGAGGAGAGCGCCCACGAGATCGAGGCCGGCGACGAGGGGCTTCGCCTGCTGATGAGCGGGACGATGGAGGAGCCGGATATCACGGTGTACCCCGACCGCGACATGGTCGGCCTCTACGCCGGCGCCGCGCCCGGCGGCGACAGCG